>JAQXNQ010000282.1 GCA_029098085.1 Oscillospiraceae bacterium | reverse complement strand
TTGTTGCAGACGTCCTTGTCAATGGTCAGCTCGCCGTCCTCCAGCTTGGCCGCGCCCATGGGGCACACCTGGGCCACGCCGCACTTCTTGCAGCCGTTGCACTCCTCGGGGTCGAAGTTGGGGACCAGCTGGCCGATGATGCCCAGGTCGTTCAGGTCGGGCTTGACGCAGTTGTTGGGGCAGCCGCCGACAGCGATCTTGAACTTGTGGGGCAGGGTAACGGAGTGATAGCCCAGATAGAACCGCTCGTGAATCTTTTCGGACAGACCGTAGGTATCAGCCAGACCGTACTGGCAGGTAGTGCCCTTGCAGGCGACCACAGGCCGCACCAGACTGCCGGTGCCGCCGGTCAGCAGACCGTGCTCGCCCAGGAAGTCGATCAGGGACTGGATGTTCTCATGCTTGACGCCCTGGATCTCCATGGTCAGACGGGTGGTCATGGCCACCTCGCCGGAGCCGAACCGCTCCGCCGCCTCGGCGATGGCCTTGTGCTCCTCCACCGTGATCTTGCCGTTGCGGGTGATGACCCGGGCGTTGAAGACGTCGGGGTAGCGCTTGTCCTGCAGGAAGCCCAGACCCTTGACCCGCTTGATTTCCTCGGGAGGCAGCACGCCGCCCTCAAACTGTACCTTTACATTGTTCACAAACAGTCCGCCTTCCAGAGCGCGGGTATTCGTATATCCCAGCGCCTTCAGTTTATTCTGCAGAAGATAGCCTCTCCGGCCTCTGGCGCAGACCAGCAGCAGCTTTTCTTCCTTGCCGAGGCCCTCAATGGGGCCGCTGACCTTGCCCAGATCCACCCATTTGGCGCCGGGAATGGTGGGAGCGGGGGAAACGTCCACCACCTTATAGCCCCTGGCCTTTCCGGCTGCGTACTCGGCAGGGGTCATGCTCTCATAGGCCCCGGACAGCTTGTTCTCCAGAATGTAGCAGGCCTGCACGAAGGGGTGAATGGCGGTGGAGAAGGGGGGCGCGTAGGCGAAGTCCATGGTGTCGAAGTCCTCCAGAGCCGCGCCCAGGGTGATGCCGGTGACGGCGATGTCCACCATCTTGTCCACCGCGCCGCCCAGCACCTGAAGACCCAGCAGCTTATGGCTCGTCCGGTCGGCGATCAGTTTGGTGACGAAGGAGGAAGCGCCGGGGTAGTAGTGGGGCTTGTCGTCGCTGACGCAGGTGATGGAAACAGGGTCAAACCCGGCGGCTTTGGCCTGCTCCTCGGTGAGACCGGTGCGGCCGGCGTTCAGGTCGGCTGTCAGCTTGACCACGCCGGTGCCCAGACAGCCGCCGTAGGAAAGGGTCTCGCCGGTCAGGTTTCTGGCCAGCAGGCGGCCGGTGATGTTGGCGGTGGAGCCCATGGCAGACCACTGCGCCCTGCCGGTGATCCGGCTGCGGACAAGGGCGCAGTCGCCGGCGGCGTAGATGTCGCTGACGCTGGTCTTCTGATGCTCATCCACCACCACGGCGCCCCGCTCCAGTTCGATGCCGGAGCCGTTCAGGAAGCCGGTGCAGGGCCGGATTCCCAGAGCCAGCACCACCAGATCGCCGGGGAAGCTGCCCACGCTGGTACGGATGCCGGCGGCGCTGCCGTCGCCGGTGATCTCCTCCAGCGCGGCGCCGGTCACCACCCGGATGCCCTTCTCCTGCAGACGGCGGCGGATATAGGACGCCATGTCCGGATCAAAGAGACCGGGCATGACTTGAGACGCCATGTCGGCGACGGTGACCCGCAGCCCCCTGGCGGCCAGATTCTCGGCCATCTCCAGACCAATGAAGCCTGCGCCCGCCACCACAGCGGTGCGGCAGCCGTTTGCGTCGATGTAATCCCGCATGCCGATGGCGTCATCGGGCGTGCGGACAGTGAAGACGCCGGACAGGCCGGTGCCCGGTACATCGGGCAGGAACGGCTCGGCGCCGGTGGCAATGACCAGCTTGTCATAGGAGAGCGTCTCGCCGTTTGCGAAGGAAACGGTTTTGGCGGCAGGATCTACCGAAACGGCCTCCATGCCGGTTCTGACCTGTACGCCGGTGAGACCGGTGAACTTCTCGGGGGTGTTGACAATCAGCTCCTCCCGGGATTCGATGCTGCCGCCCACATAGTAGGGCAGTCCGCATCCGGCATAGGAAATGTCCCTGCTTCTGGTGCAGATGGTGACACTGGCGCCGGGATCCTGACGCATCAGCTTGGCCGCCGTTTTGGTACCGGCTGCCACGCCGCCAATGACGATAATACGCATGCAACTCACTCCTTACTTATATATGAAGGGTTTTTGGCCTATGTCCAGTATAGCACAGCGGGGGGGCGGGACGCAACTGTTTTTGTATGGGGAAGTTCAGCGTTCCGTCGCCTCCCCGGCCGGTTGATGATTGCCCCTGCGGCCCGCCATCACCACCGTCGCCCTGTACTATGCCGCGGATCACTGGAACGACTTCTTCCCGGCGGTCATGTACATCCTTTCTGTCTGCGCATTCCGCTTCCCCGGCA
>JAQXNQ010000281.1 GCA_029098085.1 Oscillospiraceae bacterium | reverse complement strand
GATGACCAGCTGCTGACGGCGTTCGGTCCAGTCTTCCAGCTGAAAATCCTCCGGCAGCAGGGGCGGCAGGTTCAGGGCGTCCAGCTTCTGCTTCAGCAGAGGATGGCTGTCGGGGCAGGGAGCACCGTCCGGCGAGACCTTCTCCAGCACGGCCGAGCTCCACCGCAGCAGCAGAAAGAGCCAGTCCTCCGGGTTTTGCTCCCGCTCCTGCTTCTGGAAATCCCACTGCATCGAGCGGGTGAGGATTTCCCTTTCGTCTCCCGAAACCAGGGGCAGCAGCGCCGCCTTGTCGGGGGGATAGGAGCCGGTGCGCAGCAGGGTCAGATGCTGCAGCATGAAAACAGCGATTTTGTAAGCGCCCCGCAGCTTTTCTGCCTGCTGAGCGGGGGAGCCGCCGTACAGATACCGGTGGCAAACCTCGTGATAGAGGTTTCCAGCTGAAATACGAAGATAGTCGGCTGCGTCTTCGGCGTTGGGTTCGGGCAGAAGGGAGGAAAGCTCTCCATAAATGGGCTGTGTGTCCTCCAGCAGGCCGCGGAGCTCATGACGGGGCCAGGCGCGCAGCTCCTTGCTGCCGCAGATAAAGCCGCAGGCCAGCTCCCGGTGGGGCATGGTGTCCAGCACACTGCGGTAGAGCCGCAGATCCTCCGGCGAAAGGCTGTCCAGCACGGTCACCACATCGATGTCACTGGTTTCGGAGGCCTCGCCCCGCCGTCTGCTGCCCTGCAGACCCAGGAAGCAGAGCCGTCCTCCAAAGGCGGCCTGCAGCTTGCTCTTCAGTTCCTTCATCCATTTCAGCGCATCGATCATGTCCGCACCTCCTGCAGCTTCTCAAACAGCGCCCGGAAGATCGCATCCCGGTTCAGGCTGTAGGCCTGCCGGATCAGGTGGCGGTCGGCGGGGAAGCTGTACAGTCCCTCGTCGCTGACCACCGGGCTGTGGCAGAGGGTGGTGGAGACGGCGTCGGGGCAGGTGAGCACCGCCACGGCGGACAGATCCCAGATCACCCGGCTGTGGGCGAAGTGGTCTTTGGCGCAGGCCTTGTAGGTGTCAGCCAGATAGTCGCCGATGGCGCCCTGGCCCCGCACCCAGGCTTCAATCTCGGGCAGGGAGACGCTGAGCCGGTCCACGACGCCGAAGCAGGGCAGCTGAATCAGGGGTACGCCGCTGCCGAAGATCACCCGGGCGGCGGGGATGTCCTGCACCAGATTGAATTCCCGGGTGTCGGGCCAGAAGGGGGCATGGCCGCCCAGCCAGATCACCACCATCCGGTCGATGATGGACGGCTCCAGCAGCAGGGCGGAGGCTACGTTGGTGATGGCGCCGATGGCCGCCACATAGAGGGGATGGTCGGGGGTGTGGGCCAGGGCCAGTTCGGCGATCCGCCGGGCGGCAGAGCTGTCCACCGGCGTGTCCTCATCGGGGAGGTATCGGTCGGAACCCTTGAACACCAGCCCGTCGGGGGAGACATCCATCCGGGACAGGATCCGCAGAATCTCATCATAGCTCTTTTCCATGCCGTCTTTGGGGCCGGTGGAGTTTTCGTTGAAGAAGGGGGCGGCGCAGACCGCCTGCAGCCGCAGCCGCTCGGGGCAGAGCAGCGCGTAAACCAGCGCAAACTGGTCGTCGATTTCGTTGAAGGTGTCGGTGTCGAGCACAAAATCCAGAACGCCGTCCGGAAGCTCCAGCAGCTGCAGCCGCCGGGCATCGGAAAGGGTGGGGAAGGATGTTTTCATGGGAACCTCCTTTTAGTGAAGAGTGAATGGTGAAGAGTTTTGGTAAACCGCTCCCTGCGGTCGCTCAAAAATGGCAGCGAAGGGTTTTGAATCCATTATACACTTTTTGAAGAGAAAAGGAAGGGGGTTGTGGATGTTTTTACTTGCACTCTTTGTTGTTTTACAATTTCCGCGCAAAACAAAAGCCCTTCGCGTTTCCGCGAAAGGCTTCGATGGGCTTTACAGCATGGCCAGCTGGAGGCGCTGGGCGATCCGGTCGACGGTGCGGGAGACATCGTCCTCGCTGCAGTCGATGATGAAGTCGGCGTACTGCTCATAGAGGGGAATCCGCTCGGCATAGAGCTGGGACAAGGTTTTGTCCTTGGCTCCGGCTATGCCCCGGGAGCTTAAGTTGCGCAGACGCCGTTCGATTTCCTTTTCGGGGACGTTGAGATACACAACAATGCCCAGGGATTTCAGATGCGCCATGGCAGCTTCGGAGTAAACGGCGCTGCCGCCGGTGGCAATGACGGTGTTTTCACAGTCCACCGACAGAAGAACCTCCTCTTCGATGTGGAGAAAACTGGGCAGACCTTTGTAATCGATGATCTCCTGCAGAAGCAGACCCTCCCGCTTCTGGATCAGCAGGTCCGTGTCCAGGAAAGCGTAGCCGGTCTCCTTGGCCAGCACCACGCCCACTGTGCTTTTACCGCACCCGGGCATACCGATCAGAATAATGTTCATGCAAAAACCTCCAAAAGAACGTGAGACGGTCAGACGCGCACTTTGGCTCTCCGGGCGGCGGCGATGACCAGCGGCAGCAGCACCATCAGAATAATCACCTCAAAGGGAATCTTGATGACGTTGGCGGCGAGCCGCGCGGGCAGAATCACCGCAAAGGCCTTGCCGTAGAGGATCGAGCTCCACAGGGTGCCCAGTCCGGCGTTGACCAGCAGGTTGATGATGAGCTTGGCCAGGGTGCAGCGCAGCACGCTGACCTTTGCCTTGTACAGGAACAGTCCGTACAGCACACCTCCCAGCATGGCGTTGAGGGTGTAGCCGAAAAAGAAGGTTCCTTCAGGCTTCAGCAGATATTTGATGATGTCGCCGAGACCGGCGGCAAGTCCTCCCGCCACCGGGCCGTAAAAGGTTCCCAGCAGGGCGGTGACGATGTAGCCCGGGCCGATTTTGAAGGTTGGAAGGATGTAGAAGGAGGTGTAGTTCAGGGCCACGGCTACAGCCAGCAGCATGGCAATGCCACAGAGAGAGCGGACATTTTTCAGCTCTCCGGCGGAGCGGCACAGGTTTTCCGGCAGCTCCCGAAAGGAGCCGGCCAGATCGGCAAGGGATTCCCTCGCCATGGACGGGATGCGGGTGACGAATGCTTTGACGGACATAGCAGTTCCTCCTTTCCAAAATTTGCTGTAGAAATTCAGGAGGGACTGCCTCTTAAATTTTAACAGCGGGATGCGAAAAACAGACCGCAAGGGGCATCGCCCACAAAGTGGGCCTCCCGCTTTTCGTCCCGGCGGCAACTCCCCGTCCGCCGGACACTTAACGCCTGTTTTTCTACTCTGCTATACAAGAAGTATTATACGCTTTTTTGCCGTCAGAATCAATTCATTCTGAACAGGTCCGGGAAAGATTGGAGACTTATCTTACAGTTGTTCCTTTTTACATGGGTTTCTGGATAAAGTGAACAAGGCAAGGGCTCTGTTCATTTTTTGAAAGCGGCAAAAACAACTCCCGGCCTGTACCAAAGGCCGGGAGTCGCCCTCGAATATTGGCGGAGGAACCTTTCCGCTCTTATCTCCGCTCCATCAGCTTGACCATGACGGCCTTCTGGGCGTGGAGACGGTTCTCGGCTTCGTCGAAGATCTCGTCGGCATGGGCCTCGAAGACCTTCTCGGTGATCTCCTCCTCCCGGTGGGCGGGCAGGCAGTGGAGGACGATGGCACCGGAACGGGCCGCGTCCATGACGGCGTCACCCACCTGGAAGCCCTCAAAGGCTTCTCTGCGGAGGGCGGCTTCGCTCTCCTGACCCATGGAGGCCCAGACATCGGTGGCGATGACGTCGGCGTTTTCGGCCATCTTCAGCACGTTGTCGGAAATCTCAAACTGGTCGCCGTAGCTCTCAGCGAACTTCAGCACATCGGGATGGGGACGGTAGCCCTCGGGGCAGGCGATGGACACCTTCATGCCCACGGTTAGGGCGCCGACAATATGGGAGTTGGCCATGTTGTTGCCGTCGCCGATGTAGCAGAACTTCAGGCCGTTAAAGGATCCCTTGTACTCCCGGATGGTCATCAGGTCGGCCAGAATCTGGCAGGGATGGCAGTAGTCGGTGAGGCCGTTGATGATGGGGATGGAGCCGTACGCCGCCAGATCCTCCACCTCTTTCTGGGCATAGGTGCGGATCATGATGCCATCCAGATACCGGGACAGCACCCGGGCGGTGTCCTGCACCGGCTCGCCCCGGCCGATCTGCAGATCTCTGGAGGAGAGGAAGAGGGCGCTGCCGCCCAGCTGGTACATGCCGGTCTCGAAGGAGACCCGGGTGCGGGTGGAGGACTTCTGGAAGATCATGCCCAGGGTCTGGCCCGCCAACCGGTGGTGGGCAATGCCGTGTTTCTGCTCATATTTCAGCTGGTCGGCCAGGTTCAGCAGGCTGATGATTTCCTCCTGGTTCAGGTCGGCCATTTTCAGAAGATGCTTTTTCATGGAGTTCGTCCTTTCCTTAGCTGTTCAGTACATCCCAGAGAATCTGGATGCCCTTGGTGAGCTCTTCGTCGGTGATGGTCAGGGGCGGCAGCAGCCGGACCTTGTCCTTGGCGGTCAGCACCAGCAGACCCTTCTGCAGACAGGCTTTGGCCACATCGGCGCTCTTTTTGGTTTTGAGCTTGACGCCGATCATCAGGCCCAAGCCGGTGGTGCTTTCCACCTCGGGGATGCAGGTCAGGCAGGCCCGGATCTTCTCGCCCTTCTGGGTAACTGTCCGGAGAAATGCCTCGTTGGCGACTTTTTTCAGCACCACGTTCGCTCCGGCGCAGACGATGGGGTTCATGCCGAAGGTGGTGGCGTGGGTGGAAGCGCCCAGCACATCCTTCAGCTGGTCGGTGACCATGAAGGCGCCGATGGGCAGTCCGCCGCCCAGACCCTTGGCCAGGGTGGTGATGTCGGGCAGGATGCCGAAATGCTGGGAGCAGAGGAGCTTGCCGGTGCGGCCGATGCCGGTCTGCACTTCATCCACGATCAGCAGGATGTCCTTCTCCTTGCAGAAGGCGGCGACCTTGTGGACGAAATCCGGATCCAGCGGAATGACGCCGCCCTCGCCCTGAATCAGCTCCATCATAATGGCGCAGACCGAGGAGTCAGCGGCGGCCTTCAGCGCCTCGAAATCCCCGGCGGGGGTGTGCCTGAAGCCCTCGGTGAAGGGGAAGAAGTAGTTGTGGAACACGTCCTGACCGGTGGCGGCCAGGGTGGTGACGGTGCGGCCGTGGAAGGAGTTGACCAGGGTCAGGATGGTGGAGCGGCCGGGGCCGTACTTGTCAAAGCTGTACTTGCGGGCAGTCTTGATGGCGCCCTCGTTGGCCTCGGCGCCGGAGTTGCCGAAAAAGACATGGGCGTAGCCGGTCTGCTGGCAGAGGGTTTTGGCCAGCTCCACGCCGGGGAGGGTGTAGTAGAGGTTGGAGGTGTGGGCCAGGGTCGCCGCCTGGTCGGATACCGCCTTCACCCAGTCCGGATCTCCCCAGCCCAGCGAGTTGACGCCAATGCCGCTGGTGAAATCGATGTAGGTCTTGCCGCTTTCGTCCCGGCAGGTGGCGCCCTTGCCGCTGACGATGGCGAGATCGAACCGACCGTAGGTGTTCATCACATACTGCTGGTCGGCCTTTTTGATTTGTTCAAAAGTCAAAACAGGCACTTCCTTTCATGAAGTGGAAAATCGGAATAAACAGGACGGTGCAGTCAGCTTCGGAGAATGGCTCCTTTCCGGGCTTGGATGTTCCAGGGAAGGTGCGCCGATTCACCACGGCTTTTCACGATTTCTCAATGGAACAGCGTTCCCACGCCCTCGTTGGACAAAATCTCGATGAGGATCGAGTGAGCCACCCGGCCGTCGATGATGCAGGTCTTGGACACGCCCCGGCGGACGGCCTCGACACAGCAGTCGATCTTGGGGATCATGCCGCCCGAGATGATGCCCTGCTTTTTCAGGAAGGGCACGTCGCTGACATTGACCTCGGGGATCAGGGTGGATTCGTCGTTTTTGTCGCTGAGCAGGCCCTTGATGTCGGTCATGAGGATCAGGTTCTCGGCGCCCAGCGCGGCGGCAATGCGGGCAGCGGCGGTGTCGGCGTTGATGTTGTAGACCTGTCCGGCCTCGTCGGTGGCGATGGTGGCCACCACGGGGATATAGCCGCAGTCCAGCGCATCGGTGATGGGCTTTGTGTTGACGCCGGTGATCTCGCCCACATAGCCCAGATCCTGCTCGCCCTCCAGCTTTTTGACCTCCAGCAGCCCGCCGTCCGAGCCGCAGAGACCCAGCGCGGTGCCGCCCGTCTGATTGAGCCGGGAGACCAGCTCCTTGTTGACCTTGCCGGCCAGCACCATCCGGACGATCTCGGCGGTGTCGGCGTCAGTGTAGCGCAGACCGCCCACAAAGCGGCTCTCGATGCCGACACGGCCCAGCATTTCGTTGATCTCGGGGCCGCCGCCGTGCACCAGCACCACCCGGATGCCCACCAGCGACAGCAGCACGATGTCGCTCATGACGGCGTCCTTCAGCGTCTGGCTGGTCATGGCGTTGCCGCCGTATTTGACCACGACGATTTTTTTATGGTATTTCTGGATATAGGGCAGGGCGTCGTTGAGCACCTGCGCTTTGACAAGATTGGAAATCTGTTCCATGACGGTCATCCTTTACTGAAAGTCGGGATCACGAGCGGTAATCGCCGTTGATCTTCACATAATCATAGGTCAGGTCGCAGCCCCAGGCTACGGCGGACGCTTCACCCGCGTGGAGGTCGATGAGGATCTTGACCTCGTCCTGGGTCAGGACTTCCTTGGCCTTTTCCTCCGAGAAGGGGATGCCCGCGCCGTTTACACAGACCGGAACGGTACCGGCGTCCGAAGCGAAGGCCATCTCCACCCGGTTCACATCCACCTCCACCGGCGCGTAGCCGATGGCGCAGAGAGCCCGTCCCCAGTTGGCGTCGGCGCCGAAGATGGCAGCCTTCATCAGGGAGGAGCAGATGATGGACTTGGCCACGGCCTTGGCCTGAGGGACGCTTTCACCGCCGGTGACCACGCATTCCAGCAGCCGGGTGGCGCCCTCGCCGTCGGCGGCGATCATCCTTGAGAGGTTCATCAGTGCGCCGTACAGGGCGTTGACGAAGACGTCAAAGTCCCCGTCCTGGGCGGTGATCAGGTCATTGCCCGCCTCGCCGGAGGCCAGCAGATAGCAGGTGTCGTTGGTGGAGGTGTCGCCGTCCACGCTGACCATGTTGAAGGTGTCGTCCACCACCCG
>JAQXNQ010000280.1 GCA_029098085.1 Oscillospiraceae bacterium | reverse complement strand
AAAAATCCTTGTCCATGAAGCGGTCAAAAGTGAGGACGGAAGCCGGGAACAGGAAGTGGAAATCTTCTACCGCTTTATCGGCAAAATCGAATGACACATCTTGAGATACCCAACAATATCTTTAACTAAGGGAAACGGGCCGGGGTCTTCCGGACATCTCTCTGCTGGAGCCACTGGCCGCCGCTTTGCAGGTTTCGGTGGCTGAGCTGCTCTCCGGCCAGACTGCCGTCAACGGCAACCGGGCAGGCAATCTGACCCGGGGACGGTTCTACACCTGTCCGGTCTGCGGCAACGTGATCTGGGCAGAGGGCGAGGGCTCCTTCTGCTGCTGCGGCGTGCATCTGCCGCCGCTGGAACCGGAAGTGCCGGATGACGCACACCGGATCCGCACCGAACAGATCGAGGGCGAATGGTATGTGACGCTGAAGCACTCCATGGAAAAGGATCATTACATCCGGTTTCTGGCGCTGGTCACCGGCGACCGGTGTCGGATCGTCCGGCTTTATCCCGAGCAAAGCGCCGAAACCCGGTTTTCCATCCGGGGTCACGGCTGGCTGTACGCCTTCTGCAGCCGGGACGGACTGTTCAGAGTCAGGGTATAAAAGGAAAACGCAGCGGTTTGGATGGCCGCTGCGTTTTTGCGTGTCGGTAAGGTGTGCTAAGAGGCAGCGCATGACACGCAGTGAATGGTGAATAGTGAATAGTGAAGGTGAATCGGGCGTACCGCCCTTGAAAATTGACAGAACCGGTAGCTTTTGTGTTTATTCTGACGTTTTCGTATCGATATTGCCAATTTTGAGCGACCGCAGAAAGCGGTTTTCCAAAGCTCTTCACTATCATTCGCGCGCTGCCGACTCAAAAACCTCTTTTCCTGCAGCCCGCAAAAGCACTCAGACCTTCACCGCCCGCAGGCGGATACGCACATAGTCGATGATCCAGCTTTCCCCGTCGAACATGCTTTCCCGCAGCTCGTCCTCCGTCTCGTGAATGATGGCAGCGGTCTCCTTCTCTGACAGTCCCCCGAAGGGCGCTGTCACGAACATCCGGATCCAGGTCTCCAACCCCTTCTCCCCTGCCATGGGGGTGGGACGGTCAAAGAGAAAGGCATGGGTGAGCAGCAGCCCCGCCCGCTCCAGCTGGGGCGCGTACTCCCCGATGGTGGGAAAATAGAAAGGAAAGCGGTAGCAAAGCCCCCGCCGTTCAAAGGCTTTTTTCAGGGCGGCATGAACCCGTCCTCCGCAGCCCGCTCCGCCAAACTCGCAGCAGAGCTGTCCGCCGGGCTTCAATGCCCTGGCGATGCCCGCCAGCAGCAGCGGCTGCTCCTCCCGGTCGATCCAGTGAAAAACGGCGTTGGAAAAAACCGCGTCAAATTCCTCCGAAAAGGAAAGATACCGGGCGTCCATCTGCTGAAACGGAATGTCGGGATAATGCTCCCGGGCCAGCGCCAGCATCTCCGCTGAAGCGTCCACCCCCAGCACCGTTCCGCCCTCCGGCTGCAGCTGATCCCGCAGCTGGGCGGTCAGCGCCCCGCTTCCGCAGCCCAGATCCAGCACCCTCATGCCGGAGGTCAGGGTCAGCAGCTCGGTGACGCTGCTGCCGAAGCGGTAGACGAAGGAGCAGCTTTGCTCATAGCTGCCGGCGTCCCATTTCTTGTTGGCCATACTCTTCCTCCTTGATGAACTCAGCGGCAAGGCGCTGCGGTTTCTCCCGACGCAATGGCCAGCGCTCCGCAAATGCCCATCCGGCCCGAGAGCTCCGGCTCCACCGGCATGGCCCGTATGCCCGCGCAGGACAACAGCACATCGCACATGGCCTGCTGCAGGGGAGCCTTGCCCGCCACATAAACCGGAACATCCGCGCTGCCGATCAAGCGCTGCAGCGCCCGCACATCCTCCGCCAGCACCGCTCCCAGCAGCCAGCTCTGAATCTGTCCCGCCGACTGCCCGCCGAGCGTCTGCAGAATACGGCCGGAAAAGGCCGTGCGCCCCAGGCCGTTTTCCATGCACTCGGCCGCTCCGCGCAGAGCGAAGGTGCGGTCATAGGTCTCAGCGGAGCAGAAGCTGTGCTCCACGCTGTCCGCCAGAATGGTGTGATGGGTCAGCGCATCCAGCAGCTCCCCGGAAATCGACGTCATGCAGCCCAGAATCCGCCCCTGCCCATCCAGCTGCACAAACTTGTTATGAGATCCGGGCAGCACGAACACGCAGGCCTCTCCGGGCTGAAGCAGCCGGTACAGGCCGATGGCCTCGGTCTCCTCTCCCCGCATCATGTCCATGCGGGAGCAGGTCTGCTCATCCACCCTGTCTGCCGTATTGCGTACCCCCGGGATAAAGGTCACCGGAAAGGGGGCGATTTCCGGAAAAACGGCGGTTTTCATGCCGTCATGCAGTTCCCGGCAGCCGGCCGGCGCAATCAGGTGGGGCAGCTCGTACAGCCCCATATTACTGGTAATCATGCCGAAGGCAATGCATCGCTCCACATCCGTTTCTTTGCATCCAAGGCTGTCCAGCACCTGGTCGATGCATCGCTTCAGGGCTTCCTTCAGCCGGCCGTTGTGGCCGTCCACCGCCGTGTGCCGAACGCCGCCGGGTGCTTCCGCCCTTGTGAGAACCTTTCCCTGCGGATCGACTGCGGTGACACGGAGATTGGTGGTACCTCCGTCCACGATCAGAACCGGCTTCATTGTCTCTTCTCCCACTCATCAATGGCATCCGTAAAGGCTCTGGCCCGGTCGCAGATGGCCTGATCATCCCCGCTTTTCACCGCTTCCGGCAAAACCAGCTGTCCGCCCACGCCGAAGCAGCAAATTCCCGCATCCAGAAAGTCCGGCACATTTTCCGGCCGGACGCCGCCCACGGCGCTCAGCGGAATATGGCTCAGGGGGCCGCGCACCGCCTTGATATAGCGGGGGCCCAGCTCTCCCGCCGGGAACAGCTTGACCATATCCGCTCCGGCATTCCAGGCGGCCACCACCTCGGTAGGAGTCAGGGCGCCGGGCATGGTCACCATGTCCAGCTCTCTGGCCCGGCGGATCACCGCCGCATCGGTGTTCGGCATGATGGCCAGCTGACCGCCCGCTTCGAAGGCAGCCTCCACCTCCTGCACCGAAAGGGCCGTACCGCAGCCCACCAGCAGCTGATCGCCATACCGCTCCGTCACATAGCGGATCTTTTCGGCATTGCGCGCCACATCCTCCGGTCCGGTGTGATCGAAGGTAAATTCCAGCACCCGCACTCCGCCATCCAGCAGGGCCTGCACCACGCCGGGCACCCGCTCCATGGGCACCCCCCGCAGAATCGCCACCAGGCGGTGCCGCTTCAGCTGCTCCAGCGCCTGTTCATGAGTCCGTCTCATTTTGATCCTCCCGCAAAGCTCTCCGGCGTCACCATTCGGCGATGACGCCATCCCCATCCCGCCAGATGGGATTATGCCAGTCGTGCCCCTGCTCCGCCATCCGGCGGACATAGGCTTCGTTCACTTCAATGCCCAGACCGGGGCCGGTCAGCAGACTGCACATGCCGTCCTGATACCGGAACACCTCCGGATTGGAGATGTAGTTGAGCAGGTCGTATCCATCGTTATAGTGGATGCCGGCGCTCTGCTCCTGAATAAAGGCGTTGGGCGTGCAGAAATCCACCTGCAGACAAGCCGCCAGCGCGATGGGACCCAGCGGACAGTGCAGCGCCACCGCCGTGTCAAAGCACTCGGCCATGGCCGCGATTTTGCGAGTCTCCAGAATGCCGCCGCAGTGGCTGACATCGGGCTGAATGATGTCCACGCCGCCTCGGGTCAGCATCCGCTTAAAGCCCCAGCGGGTAAAATTACGCTCCCCTGTGGCGATGGGCGTATGGCAGGTGCGGGCAAATTCCAGGAATTCCTCCTCATTTTCGCAAAGCACCGGCTCCTCAATAAACATCAGGTGATAGGGCTCCAGCATATGGATCAGCTGCTTGGCCATGGTTTTGTGCACCCGGCCGTGAAAGTCCACCGCGATGCGCATATCCGGCACGGCCTCCCGGATGGCGGCCACCCGTTCCACGGTGGCTTCCAGCTTGTCATAGGTATCGATCCACCGCAGCTCGTCCGTGCCGTTCATCTTGACGGCGTGATAGCCCTGCGCGGCGGCCTCCTGCGCGGCGCGGCCAGTGTCCCGGGGATGGTCGCCGCCGATCCAGCGGTACACCTCAATCCGGTCGCGGCATTTTCCGCCCAGCAGCTCGTATACCGGCACACCCAGTGCCTTGCCCTTGATGTCCCACATGGCCTGCTCAATGCCGGACAGGGCGCTGGTCAGGATCGGGCCGCCCCGGTAAAAGCCGGTGCGGTACATCTGCTGAAACGCGTCCTCCACATCCGCTGCGCTGTGGCCGATCAGCGCCTCTCCCAGCTCCTTGACGGCAGCGGCGACGGTGTCCGCCTTGCCCTCGCAGACCGGCTCCCCCCATCCGACCAGGCCATCGTCGGTGGTCATCTTGAGAAAAAGCCAGCGGGGAGGTACCTTGAACAGTTCAATTTTCGCAATTTTCATCTTCTGTTCTCCTTTCAGAGCCCTTCAAAGCGGTTTGGCTGTCAACAGCAGTGTAACCCCCCGCGCTGATTTTGTCAATATAAAAAACGTGACGCTGAGCAGAAGTCTTCATTTCATCCCCCGCTCCGCTACCCGGATATGCCGCAGCATCTCCTCCGCTTCCTCCTCCGGAGTTTGATCCCCGTCAATGAGAATGGTGTTCAGCCGACGGTAGAGGGGAAGCCGGGGCAGGGAGCGCTCCAGCACATCCGGCGTCCGCTTTCCCGAAGCGATGTCCCGCTCCAGCCGCTGCCGCAGCCCCTCCTCCGAGCAGAGGATGGAAAAGCCATAAAACCGGAATTCCAGATCGGACAGCCGCTCCAGCAGCCCGTCGATGATCTCCTGCTGGTGCATGACCCAGCAGAAGATCACGGTTTCAATATTGGGATTCTGCAGAAACTGTCGCAGCAGAAAGACGATGTTTTCCTGCACCATCCGCTTATTGGTTTCGTCCACCGTAAACGGCTCCAGCATCCAGCACCAATCCCCATCCAGAAAAACCGAGGGCGGCAGCTTTTTGCGGAGCAGCTCACTGACGGTGGTCTTGCCGGCGCCCATGGTGCCGCCGACAAAAATCAGACGTTTCATAGGAATTTCTCCTGTCGCAGTGGGGCGTCACCTGGCCCGTCCTGCCGGACGCGGCATCAGCCCTGCTCCAGCGGAGCGATCCAGGGACAGTCGATCTCCGGCACCTGTTTGACCGGCGCGGCCCAGCGGGCGGCGTTGCGGTAAATCTGCTGCACGGCGGGGACGCCGAAGGACTGGGCCGTTTCATGACCCGGCTGGAAGTAGAAGATGCGGCCGTATCCCCGATGGAAGCAGCAGCCCGCCCGGAAGACCTCTCCGGTGCTGAACCAGGCCAGAAAGACCAGCTCATCCGGCTCGGGGATGGCAAAGGGCTCGCAGTAGCACTCCTCATTGGGAATCTCGAAATGGGCCGGGATGCCCTGGGCGATGGGATGGGCGGGATTGACGGTGAAGACCCGTTCCCGGGCGTCGTCGTGCCAGCCCAGGCTGCAGGGGGTGCCGCAGAGCCTGCGGAAGATCTTGGAAAAATGCCCCGAATGGAGCACCACCAGCCCCATGCCCCGGAGAACATGATCCTGCACCCGGTCGACTACCTCATCGGGCACCCGGTCGTGGCCCATATGGCCCCACCAGAACAGCACATCGGTCTCAGCGAGCACCTCCTCGCTGAGGCCGCACTCCGGCTGATCCAGTGTGGCAGTGCGGACGACAAAATCCTCCTCGGTTCGCAGGGCAGCCGCAACGGTCTCGTGCAGGCCGTTCGGATGGAGCGCCGCCACCTCGGGCGACTCCTTTTCGTGCAGATTTTCGTTCCAGACAGTGATGCGCAGCATAAAAAATCTCCTTTGCTTATGATGACAATTTCAGACAGATGCAGCAAAGCCGGCGCCCCATGGGGACACCAGCTGCAGGCTCAGATCCGTGCGGCGACAAGGCTGCCCATTTCGGAGCAGCTGACCCGCTTCATGCCCTCGCTCATAATATCGGCGGTGCGGTAGCCCTCGTCCAGCACCTGATTGACAGCGGCCTCGATGGCGTCGGCCTCGGCGGTCAGATCAAAGCTGTACCGCAGCATCATGGCGGCGGAGAGGATGGTGCCGATGGGGTTGGCCAGATTCTGGCCGGCGATGTCGGGGGCGGAGCCGTGGATGGGCTCGTACATGCCTCTGGTGCCTTCGCCCAGGGAGGCGGAGGCCATCATGCCGATGGAGCCGGTGATCATGCTGGACTCATCGGACAGGATGTCGCCGAACAGGTTCTCGGTGACCACCACGTCAAACTGGGAGGGATTCTTCACCAGCTGCATGGCGGTGTTGTCTACCAGCATATCGGTGCAGGTCACGTCGGGATACTCGGCGGCCACCTGATGCACCACCTTTCTCCACAGGCGGGAGGAATCCAGGACGTTGGCCTTGTCCACCGAGATGACCCGGCTGTCCCGCTTGCGGGCGGTCTGGAAGGCGGTGTGGGCAATGCGGCGGATCTCATGCTCGGAATAGGTCATGTCATCGTGAGCGCGCAGCTCACCGCCCTCCTCCACCGTCTTGTGCTCACCGAAATAGGCGCCGCCGATCAGCTCCCGGACCATCATCAGGTCGATGCCCTTCTCCACGATCTCGGGCTTCAGGGGGGAGGCGCTGGCCAGTTGGGGGAACAGCCGGGCGGGACGCAGGTTGGCGTACAGGCCCATGGCGGAGCGGATGCCCAGCAGCGCCGCCTCGGGGCGGATCTCCTTGGCAACGCCGTCCCACTTGGGGCCGCCCACCGCGCCCAGCAGCACGCTGTCG
>JAQXNQ010000279.1 GCA_029098085.1 Oscillospiraceae bacterium | reverse complement strand
CTCCGCCACCGAGGTCTGGGTCATCCCCACCAACGAGGAGCTGCTCATCGCCAGAGATACCAAGGAAATCGTTGAAAAGCTGTAAAAGCGAACGACTGTAAAGCTGCAGAAAGGGCCGCAGGGGGAAACCTCTGCGGCCCTTCGCTATCCGGCAGAAGCCGGATAGCTGCAAGAAATTCTCGCGGCCAGGATGACGGCCGCGCCGCCAGCGCAGTAAGGCGGTGAGCAACCATCAGGCCTTTCCGGCGCATGGCGGACGAACTTCTTGCGCGTGGGTGCGCTATCCCCTGCGGGGATTAGCTGGGCGAGGGTTCTATTTCTTCAGCTTTTCCTCCCCCAGTCCCGGCCTGACCACCTGTCTCGCCCGGGCGATGGCGAAGTCCCCGTCCTGCAGGGAATCGGTAATGGTCGAACCGGCGGCGATAAAGGCCCGGTCTCCCACCGTCACCGGCGCGATCAGGTTGACGTTGCAGCCGATGAAGGCGCCGTCCCCGATGACGCAGCGGTACTTGCGCTGCCCGTCATAGTTGACCGTCACGCAGCCGCAGCCGAAGTTGACGCCGCTGCCCACGTCGCTGTCCCCCACATAGGTCAGATGGGCCACCGCCGTCCCCTCTCCGACGGACGAATTCTTCAGCTCGACAAAGTCCCCGATCCTGACCCCGTCCGCCAGACTGCAGCCCGGCCGCAGATGGGAAAAGGGCCCGATCCGCACCCCGTTTCCGATCCGGGCGTCATAACACTGGCTGGCGTTGATGACGCAGCCGCTGCCCACCCGGCAGTTCTCCAGCCGGGTACCGGAGGTCAGAACGCAGTTTTCGCCGACGACCGTATCCCCCTTCAGAATCACGCCCGGCTCCACCACCGTCCCCCGGCCGATGACCACCGTCTCCTCAATCAGCACCCCGTCCACACAGGGGAATTCCACCCCCTGCTCCATATGCTTTCCGATCGTCTCCAGCCGGGCTTCTTCGGCTCGGCCCAGAGCCTCCTTGATGCATGCTTTCATGTTTTGCCCTCCCTGTATCCAATGAACAGACATTTGTATGCAAATACCCTTCTCATTATGCCAGCAAAGAGCCGTTTTGTAAAGACCTGCAGAGAAACACGGCGCAAATTTATGAAGATTTGATAATTCGCAATATTTTTCAAAGAAGACTGGAAAATTTCCTTCTTTTTTGCTATAATAGAGACAGTGCACACGGGCGGGTAAGCTGCGCCTGTTTCCGGTATTCCGGGAGGGAAGAAACGCGCGGAAATCCGCTTCGCGGCGAAACACATGCAGCCGTTCTTGTCGGGCTCTTACGGGTCTGGCTTGTAATTGTGTGTATAAAAAAATGGAGGTAATGACAATGGGCAAGAAGTATTGCTACCTGTTCAGCGAAGGCAACGCCAACATGCGTGAGCTGCTGGGCGGTAAAGGCGCAAACCTGGCTGAGATGACCAACCTCGGCCTGCCGGTTCCTCAGGGCTTCACCATTTCCACCGAAGCCTGCACCCAGTACTATGAGGACGGCAGACAGATCAACGACGAAATCATGGCGGAGATCATGGAGTACATCGGCAAGATGGAAGAGATCACCGGCAAGAAGTTCGGCGACAAGGAGAATCCTCTTCTGGTTTCCGTTCGTTCCGGTGCCCGCGCTTCCATGCCCGGCATGATGGACACCATCCTGAACCTCGGTCTGAACGAGGAAGTCGTTGAGACCATCGCCAGCTGGGGCAACCCCCGCTGGGCCTACGACTGCTACAGAAGATTCATCCAGATGTATTCCGACGTCGTTATGGAAGTGGGCAAGAAGTACTTTGAGCAGCTGATCGACAAGATGAAGGCTGACAGAGGCGTAACCCAGGACGTGGAGCTGACCGCCGACGACCTGAAGGAGCTGGCCAACCAGTTCAAGGCCGAGTACAAGGCCAAGATCGGCGAGGACTTCCCCTCCGATCCCAAGGATCAGCTGATCGGCGCCGTCAAGGCCGTTTTCCGCAGCTGGGACAACCCCCGCGCCAACGTATACCGCCGCGACAACGACATTCCCTACTCCTGGGGTACCGCCGTCAACGTGCAGATGATGGCCTTCGGCAACAAGAACAACAACTCCGGTACCGGCGTTGCCTTCACCCGCAACCCCTCCACCGGTGAAAAGGTCCTGACCGGCGAGTTCCTGATGAACGCCCAGGGTGAAGACGTCGTGGCCGGCGTCCGCACCCCCGAGCACATCGACCACCTGAAAGAGGTTATGCCCGCCGTTTACGACCAGTTCGTCGAGATCTGCGACATTCTGGAAAAGCACTACCACGACATGCAGGATATGGAGTTCACCATCGAGGATGAGAAGCTCTACATGCTGCAGACCCGTAACGGCAAGCGCACCCCCGCTGCTGCTCTGAAGATCGCCTGCGACCTGATCGACGAAGGCATGATCGACGAGAAGCAGGCCGTTCTGATGATCGAGCCCAGAAACCTGGACGCTCTGCTCCATCCCCAGTTCGACGCCGCCGCTCTGAAGGCTGCTACCCCCATCGCCAAGGCACTGGCCGCTTCTCCCGGAGCTGCCTGCGGCAAGATCGTCTTCACCGCTGAGGACGCCAAGGAATGGGCTGCCAAGGGCGAGAAGGTCGTTCTGGTTCGTCTGGAAACCTCTCCCGAGGACATCGAGGGCATGAAGGCTGCTCAGGGCATCCTGACCGTTCGCGGCGGTATGACCTCTCACGCTGCCGTTGTAGCCCGCGGCATGGGTACCTGCTGCGTATCCGGCTGCTCTGCCATCACCATGGACGAGGAGAACAAGAAGTTCGAGCTGGCCGGCAAGACCTACCACGAGGGCGACTGCCTCTCTATCGACGGCTCCACCGGCAACATCTATGACGGCATCGTTCCCACCGTTCCCGCTTCCGTCAACTCCGGCTACTTTGGCCGCATCATGGAGCTGGCCGACAAGTACCGCGACCTGTCTGTCCGCACCAACGCCGATACTCCCCAGAACGCCATCGACGCCATGCGTCTGGGCGCTGAGGGCATCGGTCTGTGCCGTACCGAGCACATGTTCTTTGACGGCGACCGCATCGCCGCCATCCGCGAGATGATCTGCGCTGACACCGTGGAAGGCAGAAAAGCTGCCCTTGCCAAGCTGGAACCCATGCAGCAGGGCGACTTTGAAAAGCTGTACGAGACCATGGAAGGTCAGCCTGTCAACATCCGCTTCCTGGATCCCCCTCTGCACGAGTTCGTTCCCACCGAGGAAGCCGACATCGAGCTGCTGGCCAACTCCACCGGCAAGACCGTGGAGCAGGTCAAGGCCATCATCGCCGGCCTCCACGAGTTCAACCCCATGATGGGTCACCGCGGCTGCCGTCTGGCTGTCACCTATCCTGAGATCGCTGAGATGCAGACTGAAGCTGTTATCAAGGCTGCTCTGAACGTACAGGCCAAGCATCCCGAATGGACCATCGTTCCCGAGATCATGATCCCCCTGGTCGGTGAAGTCAAAGAGCTGGCTTACGTCAAGAAGGTTGTCGTCGACACCGCCGACGCCATCATCGCCGCTGCCGGTTCCGACATGCACTACAAAGTCGGCACCATGATCGAAATTCCCAGAGCTGCTCTGACCGCTGACGACATCGCCAAGGAAGCTGAATACTTCTCCTTCGGCACCAACGACCTGACTCAGATGACCTTCGGCTTCAGCCGTGACGACGCCGGCAAGTTCCTGGGCGCCTACTACGACAAGAAGATCTATGAGAACGATCCCTTCGCCAAGCTGGATCAGACCGGCGTCGGCAAGCTGGTCAAGATGGCCTGCGAGCTGGGCAAGTCCACCAGACCCGACATCAAGCTGGGCATCTGCGGCGAACACGGCGGCGACCCTGCCTCCATCGAGTTCTGCCACAATGTGGGCCTGACCTACGTTTCCTGCTCTCCCTTCCGCGTTCCGATCGCTCGTCTGGCTGCTGCTCAGGCTGCCATCAAGAACCCCCGGAAGTAATCCCTGATCTGCAGGAAGTATACTTCCCCATGGCACACCGTCTCCTTGAGGCGGTGTGCCTTATTTTTATCCCTGTCCCGCAGATTGAACAAAAAACTGTATCAGTATGCAGGCAAGATCTCCTTGACATTTTTCGCCGTTCGGTATAAGATGGCATTTGGAATTTTTTCAAGCGAGGGACCTTATGATTGAATACAAGAAAATCGTCAGCCGTCCTGCGGCTTATCTGAAAACACTGCTGAAATGGCTGCTCTGCGCAGGCGTCACCGGCACCATCTGCGGACTGGTGGGTGTTGCCTTCCATACCCTGGTGGAGCTGGCCACCGAGGCCCGCGCAGCGTTTGACTGGCTGATCTGGCTGCTGCCGCTGGGCGGTCTGCTGATCGTCTTTCTCTACCGGTCTGCCGGCATGAAGCACGACCGGGGCACCAACCTGGTCATTGATTCGGTCCGCTCGGGCGAACGGCTGCCCCTGGTCATGGCGCCGCTGATTTTCACCGCCACGGTCATCACCCATCTGCTGGGCGGCTCCTCCGGACGGGAGGGCGCGGCGCTGCAGATCGGCGGCAGCATCGGAGCCGGGCTGGGCCGGCTGATCCCGCTGACCGAAAAGGACCGCCGGGTGATCATCATGTGCGGTATGAGCGCCGTCTTCGCCGCCATCTTCGGCACCCCGCTGACCGCTTCCATCTTTGCCATGGAGGTCATTACGGTGGGTACTTTGTATTACGCCGCCTTTGTCCCCTGCCTGCTCAGTGCCGTCATCGGCTACAGCATCGCCGACGCCTTCGGCGTGGAACCGGTGAGCTTTACGGTTTCCTTCATCCCCGATCTGTCCGCCGTCAGCCTGCTGCAGACCATCCTGCTGGCAGCGGTCTGCGCTCTGGTCAGCATCCTGTTCTGCATCGCCATGCACACCGCCGGAAAGCTGTACAGAAAGTACCTGAAAAACCAGTACCTGCGGGTGGCTGTCGGCGGCTGCCTAGTGGTGCTGCTGACCCTGTTGACCGGCACCCGGGCTTATAACGGCGCTGGTATGGATATCATCACTGCCGCCATAAACGGTACGGCCCGGCCGGAGGCCTTCCTGCTCAAGATTCTGTTCACCGCCCTGACCCTGGGCGCCGGTTTCAAGGGCGGCGAGATCGTCCCTTCCTTCTTCATCGGCTCCACCTTCGGGTGCGTGGCGGCCCCGCTGATCGGCATGGATCCCGCCTTCGGCGCTTCGCTGGGGCTGATCTCCCTCTTCTGCGGCGTGGTCAACTGCCCCATCACCTCCCTGCTGCTGAGCATTGAGCTGTTCGGCACCGAGGGCATCCTGCTGTACGCGGTAGCCTGCGCAATCAGTTATATGCTGTCCGGATATTACAGCCTGTACAGCAGCCAGCAGTTTGTCTACTCCAAGCTGCAGACGGAAAAGAAGGAAAAGGCGGCGTTCTGACAACTTGCGCAAATAAGGGATCGCCTATCGTTAGACTGCCAAGGCAAAGAAAGTTTTACTCGAGTTTCCTCCGCTTTCCGCAAGCGGAAAGCCAAAAAAATCGCAGGACCAGGGCAGCGCCCTGGCCGCGGCCCGCAGGCCGCGAAGTCCTGCTCCTCCGCGCCCCATCGTATACCAACAACGCTAAAAGGGAGCACTCACGCGCAAGAACGCTTGCGTTCTTGCAGCTTTCCGCTTGCGGAAAGCTGGGTCACACCGGCTGGCCTTTCTTTATTCTGAACATTTTTCCGTTTGCTTGCTTTTTCACGGCGAACCGTGTAAAATAAAGAATATAGCTGCACATGCCTATCCGGATGCACAGCTTCGGCTCTGCCGTACATTATCTGCAAAGGAGCTTCCCCATGGCAAAAAAGAAAGTCTCTTTCCGGGGCGTACCGGCCGCTGAGGTCACCGCCCGATACCGCAAATGCACGCTGATGTTTCTCCTGCTGCATGTCATCGCCTGCCTGGCTGTTCCTGTCTTTCTGCTGCTGGCCCTGCTGGGGCGGATGAGCTGGTTCAATGCCGTCTTCTGCGCCTTCACCTGCCTGCTGCTCAACTGGCTGATCGCCGCCTTCCGGAAATTCAAGCTGGCCGAGTTCAGCGCGGTGCTGAACTCCGACTGCGATCCGGTAAAGCTGGAAAGGGTTTTTGCGCCCCTGGACAAAACACCGCAGAAGCTCAACGACGTTACCCTGAACATGATCCGGGCGCTGTTCTATCAGGGCCGCTGGGAAGAGGCTCTGGAGCGGCTGCAGCAGGCGGAAAAGCCCAAAGAGAAAACCCCCATGTACTTCCAGTACTACAACATGCTGTCCTGCTGCTATGAGCAGGCAAAGGATCTGGAAAAGCTGATGGCCATCCAGCGCAAAATGCAGGCTGCGGTCAACCAGCTGAAGCCCAGATCTCCCCACATTGGCAACGGCCGGCAGCTGCTGACCATCCTGGACATCATGATCGCCCAGCTGGAAGGCCGGATCAGCTACTGCAAGACCGCCTGCAGGGAGCTGTACGAGCAGGCCTCCTTTGCTCTGAGCCGCATCAACGTCTCCATGCGGCTGGCTCAGCTGGAGCACCTGTCCGGCGCCAACC
>JAQXNQ010000278.1 GCA_029098085.1 Oscillospiraceae bacterium | reverse complement strand
ATCACAGGAGAAGAATACCGGACGTAGCATGGGTGAAGCAGGAAAATGCGGCCCTCCCACAGAAGTGCCGCCCTTCCTTATATGAGCATATTCTCCAGCTGCTGCCTGGAACAGGCCCCTGCCTGCATGCCGATGATCCTGCCGTCCCGCAGACAGGTCACAGTCGGGATGACCTTTACATGAAAAGCGGCAGCCAGCTCCGGCTCATCGTCCACATTGATCCGGTAGAGCCTGCAGTCCGGCCGCTCCCCGGCCACCTGCGCCACCAGGTCGGAAAAGCTCCGGCAGGGCGGGCACCAGGATGCCCAGAAATCCAGCAGCACCGCTCCCTTTGTCTCCGTCAGCTTGCCCTGGAAGGCTTTTTCTGCTCCTTTGGTTTCCATGACATGCACTCCTTTCCTGACCAGTGTCGTCTTTTTTTCAGAACTTATACAAAGACCATTTTTCCGTTACCAAACGGGATTTTCCTTTACGCAGCTTTTACGACACAGATACGATGGTTTGATTTCGATTTCACATGGAAACGGCTAAAATAAGAGACGTAAGAAACAAAGAAAACTGACAAAAGGAGCTGCAAGAACAGCGGCTCCAAGGGTACAGAAAGGAAATGCACCATGAAAAAACTGACTGCTATGATCTTTGCCGGCCTGATGCTGACTGCTTCGCTCACCAGCTGCGGAGGAACTTCTTCTTCCTCCTCTTCCGCTTCTTCCTCTTCTTCGGCCGCCGCTTCCAGCAGCGCCTCCTCTGAAAGCAGCACCGCCGAGCTGACCGGTACGGTAACCATGGCCGGCTCCACCTCCATGGAGGAGATGGCCAAGGCCACCGCCGAAGGCTTCAACATGATTTATCCCAGCGTCACCATTGACATCCAGCTGGGCGGTTCCTCTGCCGGTGCCACCGGTGCCATGGAAGGCACCTGCGATTTCGGCAACCTGAGCCGCAGCCTGAAGGAAGCGGAAGCCGCCGAGCTGACCGAAACCATCGTTGCTCTGGACGGTATCGCCATGATCGTCAACAATGAAAACACCGTGGAAGACCTGACTCTCGAACAGATTTACGACATCTACACCGGTGCCGTGGACAACTGGAGTGACGTGGGCGGTGAAGATGCTCCCATTCATGTGGTAGGCCGTGAAGCCGGTTCCGGCACCAGAGACGGCTTTGAGTCGGTGGTCGGCTGCAAGGACGAAGCGGTTTACGCCGAGGAGCTGACCTCCACCGGCGCGGTACAGACCAGCGTTGCCCAGAATCCCAACGCCATCGGCTATGTTTCCCTGGCCAATGTAAACGACACCGTCAAGGCTGTGAAGGTGGACGGCGTCGCTCCCACCGCTGAGGATGTGAGCAACGGCAGCTACAAGCTGCAGCGTCCCTTCGTCATGGCTTACAAGACCAGTGCACAGCTCTCTGAAGCCGCTCAGGCTTTCCTGGATTATGTGCTGAGCGATGAAGGACAGCAGATCGTCGCTGATCTGGGCCTGGTTCCTGTCAAATAATCCATCAAACGCGCTCAAACGGGACGGGTCATCTGATTCCGTCCCGTTTCCGATAAAAAGCTTCCCTGAAAGGATGGTTTTATGACCACCGCCTCTTCCCTTAAAAGGCAGAAGGCCTCCTCCAAACAGATCGTGGAACGGGTGATGAACATCATTTTTTTCGTCTGCGGCATCACTTCCATTCTGTTTGTGGCTGTCATCACGCTGTATATGCTGATTTCCGGCATCCCGGCCATCCGTGAAGTGGGCATTGCGCAATTTCTCTTCGGCACCGTATGGGCCCCCACCGCCTCGGATCCCTCCTTCGGCATCCTGCCCATGATCCTCTGCTCCATTGTCGGAACGCTGGGCTCCGTTCTCATCGGTGTACCGCTGGGCGTTCTCACCGCCGCCTTCATCTGCTACATGGCCCCCAAAAAGCTGGAGCCGCTGCTGACCTCCGCCATTGAACTGCTGGCTGGCATTCCGTCGGTGGTGTTCGGTCTGGTAGGCGCCATTGTGCTGGTTCCTCTGGTTGGAAAGCTGTTCCATCTGTCCTCCGGCTCCACCCTCCTGTCAGCTGTCCTGGTGCTGTCGGTCATGATTCTGCCCACCATCGTCAGCGTAACCATTACCTCTCTGAAGGCCGTGCCGGAGGAATACACCCACGGTTCTCTGGCTCTGGGCGGCACCGATACGACCACCATCTTCAAAATGAATCTTCCCGCTGCCAAATCCGGCATCATCACCGGCATCGTGCTGGGCGTCGGCCGCGCCATCGGTGAGACTATGGCCATCATCATGGTTTCCGGCAACGTGGCCAATATGCCGGATCTCTTCAAGAGCGCCCGCTTCCTGACCACCGGCATCGTCTCCGAAATGGGCTATGCCGCCGGACTGCACCGGGAAGCCCTGTTCAGCATCGGACTGGTGCTCTTCATCTTCATTTTCCTGATCAATCTGCTGCTGACCCGCATTCTGAAAAAAGACAGCAGCCATCAATAAACTGCCTGGAAAGGACGATCTCCCGTGACCATCAATCAAACTGCCGCTCTTCCCCGTGTACAGACCGAGCGCGGCCCTGCCGCCATTACCGGTTCCAGAATCCGTGTCTTCGACCTTGTGATGAAAGGGGCTTCCATACTGGCCGGCGCCTTTACCGTTGCCCTGACTGCGGGTTTGCTGGTTTATATTCTGATCAAGGGACTGCCCTCTACCACGGTAGAATTCCTGACCACTGTTCCCAGCGCCCTGAAAAAGACCTACGGTATCCTGCCAAACATTCTCAACACGGTCTACATGATCCTGCTGACCCTGTTGATCGCCACTCCGCTGGGCATCGGCGCCGCCATCTATCTGAACGAATATGCCAAAAAGGGACGGCTGGTCCGGCTGATTGAATTCACCACCGAAGCGCTTTCCGGTATCCCCTCCATCATTTACGGCCTGTTCGGCTACATGTGCTTCGGCAATTTTCTCGGCTTCGGCTATTCCATCCTCAGCGGCGCGCTGACCCTCTCCATCATGGTGCTGCCCACCGTAATCCGCACCACTGAAGAAGCGCTGCGTACGGTTCCCCAGGGGTACCGTGAAGGCGCTGCCGGTCTGGGCGCATCCAAATGGCATCTGATCCGCACCATTCTGCTGCCCTGCTGCAAAAACGGCATCATCACCTCGGTCATTCTGAGCATCGGCCGTATCGTCGGCGAATCGGCCGCCCTGATCTTCACGGCCGGTATCGCCACCAACCTGCCCAAAAACCTTTTCGGGCACATTCTTTCCTCCGGCGCAACTCTGACGGTGCAGCTGTACCAGTATGCCGACCGGGGCCTCAACGATGTCTGCTTCAGCATCGCCGCCATTCTGGTGCTGATCGTTCTGGCTATCAACCTGACCACCCGGCTGATTTCCAGCCGTCAGCGCAAACAGGGCTGACACCCGCAGACGAAAGGAAAACCGTTATGAATAAAATGCTCGCTTCCCATCTGGATCTCTACTACGGCGAAAACCACGCGCTGAAGGATGTTTCTCTCCCCATTGAGGAACGGAAGGTCACCGCCTTTATCGGTCCGTCCGGATGTGGCAAATCCACCTTCCTCAAAACCCTCAACCGGATGAACGATCTGGTCGAAAATGTCAAAATCACCGGCAGTGTCACCCTGGACGGACAGGACATCTACAGTCCCAGGGTAGATGTTACCCTGCTTCGCAAGCAGGTGGGCATGGTTTTCCAGCGCCCCAACCCCGTCCCCATGAGCATCTACGACAACATCGCCTACGGCCCCCGCCTGCACGGTATCCGCAGCAAGGCAAGACTGGACGAAATCGTGGAATCCAGTCTCCGGGGCGGCGCTCTCTGGGAAGAGGTCAAGGATCGTCTGAAGAAGCCCGCGCTGGCCCTCTCCGGCGGTCAGCAGCAGCGGCTCTGCATCGCCCGGGCCCTGGCTGTGGAGCCGGAGGTGCTGCTGATGGATGAGCCCACCTCCGCTCTGGATCCCATTTCCACCCAGAAGGTGGAGGAGCTGATTCTGGAACTGAAAAAGCATTACACCGTTGCCATTGTCACCCATAATATGCAGCAGGCTGCCCGTGTCTCCGA
>JAQXNQ010000277.1 GCA_029098085.1 Oscillospiraceae bacterium | reverse complement strand
GCGCGGAGGAGCAGGATTTCGCGCTCTGCGGAAGGTTTGACCGCAGGTCATACCGAGGCGACACAGGGCGCTGCCCTGGACCTGCGATTTTTTGAAAAAAATCGAGTAAAACTTTCTTGCTTTGGCAATCAATTGAAAGTGAGTTGCTTAAAGGGTGGATCTATTCAAAGAGCAGCTCTTTTTAAAGAGCGAGTACCGCCGCCAGCGTCCCCAGCAGCAGGCCCATGGTGCGAAAGAGCTTGCCCCGGATCTCCCGCTCCTGCCGGGCGTCCTCCAGCATCCGCCCCAGAGCGCTGTGCTCCAGCTCCAGCTGTCCCGCCTGACTTTCCCGGTCGGAGGCGCCCAGCAGCTGCCCCACCCGCAGCAGAAGAAGCTTCTCCTCCGGCTGCAGCAGCGGATTCTCCGCCAGCTCCGCCATGGCCTCCGGCGCGCCGGAAGCATCTCCGGACAGATACCCCTCCTGCCGGAGCCGTGCGAGGATCTCGCCGGTGGGCAGGTTCTGGTGCCGCACCATGCCGGTCATGTCGGTCAGCATCCGCTCCAGCTTCTCCAGACAGCGCACCCGTGCGCCCAGCCGCCCCGACAGCTGCAGGCCGATCCCGGTGCAGCAGCAGAGCAGCAGCAGTCCTCCCATCAGCCGCAGCATGACAATCCCTCCTGCAGCAGCTCCGCTGCCCGGAAAACCCTCGCCGGACAGCCGGGACAGCCCGACAGCAAAGCAACCCGGTCAAAGACACCCCCGTCCAGCAGGGGCCGGAGCCAGCGCCTGCGCCGCAGCTCCTCCGGAGAGGAGGCGTGGATGGTGCAGAGCAGCGGCACCCCGGCGTTCATGGCGGTGAGCACCGCTTCCGCCTCCCCTGCGGCCAGCTCGTCGCAGCAGAGCAGCTGCGGGGACAGGGAGCGCACTGCCAGCTCCAGGGCGTAGGCCTTGGGATAGCCGGTGAGGATGTCCGCCGTCTCGCCGCCGCAGCCGGTCAGCTCGCCCCGCTCGTCCGCCGCCGCCACCCGCAGGTACTGTCCCCGCCAGCCGCCGGACAGGCTGCCGATGATCCCCTTCAGCAGGGTGGTCTTGCCGCTGAGGGGCGGCCCGGCGATCAGTGCGCCGCAAAGCCCGCCGCCGAACAGCTTTTCCGTCAGCAGAGCCGCTCCGTCCGGCGCGGCTCCGGCGATCCGGATATTCAGGGAGGTGATGCCGTGCACCGACAGCACCTGTCCCCCTTCGGTGCGGGCCGTACCGGCGACGCCCGCACGGTGGCCGCCGGGCAGGGTCACGAACCCCTGCCGCAGCTGGTCGGCGCAGCTGTGCAGCGACCGTCCGCAGCAGCTGAGCAGCGTCTCCTGCAGCAGACTGCCGGTCACCTGAACGCCCCCGGCGGGCGACGGGGACAGCTGCCCCGAGGGCTGCAGAAAAAAGCTCCCGCCGCCCAGCGTCAGGCAGAGGGTCTTCCCCTGCCGGAGACGGATTTCGGTCACCTGCCGCCGCTTCTGCTCCGGCAGACGGGAAAGGGACTCCCGCAGCTGGGGCGGGAGAAAGGAAAGCACCTGAGCATAGCCCTTTGGATTGTCCATCTTTTTCAGCTCCTTTGCTATGCCCCAGTCTATGCGCTCCCCCCGCATCATAGAACCACGGCCATTTTCCCGAAAGAATGGTTGACTTTCCGGTATAAATTGGGTATGATGAGAGAAGAGCGGAGGAAGGAGAGCATTCTCCCAAAGCAGCCGCCTGCTTCTTATCTCTGAGCGGGCAGAAGAGCGGTCTGTCCTCGCCCTTTATCCTTCACGATTCAGGAGGTATTCTTATGGAAATTACTCTGCACAATGGTCAAATGACGGCGGTCATCAACAGCTACGGCGCCGAACTGAAGTCCCTGCGGGACGCGGACGGCAACGAATACATCTGGGACGGCAGCGATCCCTCCTACTGGAACCGCAGCGCGCCCTTCCTCTTCCCCACCGTGGGCAATCTGCCGAACGGCCGGGTCATCATCAAGGGACAGGAATATCAGATGAAGCAGCACGGCTTCTGCCGGGATATGGAGTGGGAGGGCCGTCAGCTGACCCCCTTCTCGGCGCTGTTTACCCTGTCGGAGAATGAGGAGTCCCTGCAGAAATACCCCTACAAATTCACGCTGGCCCTGAAGTACACGCTGGAGGGCCGGAGCCTGAAGATGGAGTTTGAGATCAACAACACCGGCGACGAGGAGATGCTCTACTGCTTCGGCACCCATCCCGCCATCCGGGTGCCCTTCCAGAGCTGCCCCGGCAGCAGCTTTGAGGACTACACCGTCCTGTTCAACCGGCCCGAATCCGCCGGCAATCCCATCTACGACAAGGACGCCGGCGCCATCAATCTGGACAACCGGGAAAACTTCATGACCACGCCCCAGTCCATCGACCTGCGGTACGATGTCTTCGAGGCCATTGACACCATTATCTTCGACAAGGTCGCCTCCGACGCGGTGCGGCTCCACGACAACAACACCGGCAAAGAGGTGGAGGTGCGGTATCACGATTTCGACATGATCGCCTTCTGGACGCCCCGCAGAACGGCTCCCTTCCTCTGTGTCGAGCCCTGGCAGGGCTGCGCCGTCACCGTCGGTGAGGACGGCCGTTTTGAAAGCAAACTGGGCGTGCAGCGCCTCGCCCCCTACAGCGGCAGAACCTTCACGCTGGAGATTGAAGCGAAGTAAGGGCGGAGAGATTTTGGCTTTGCCCCCTGCTCCCGTTTCTGTGCAGATGAAAACCGCCCGCTTCCGATGGATGGGAGCGGGCGGTTTCAGCGTGTCGATAAAGTGGTTTGCAG
>JAQXNQ010000276.1 GCA_029098085.1 Oscillospiraceae bacterium | reverse complement strand
GGTCAGCTGCTCCCGGTCTCCCCGCCAGCCATGCAGCAGCTCGGACAACAGCCGCTGTCTGCCGCGAAGGCTCTCGTCCCGAATCTGCAGCTGCAAACGGCTGTTCTGCGATTCCATGCTCCGGTACTGCAGCCGGATCTGCTCAAACAGATCCGCCCGGTAAGGCTGTACATCGGGAATCAGATCGCCCGCCAGCTGCAGAAAGGGCCGACAGTTGTGGGCTGTGGTCAGCATGGCCGCCAGAATCAGCGTCATCAGCAGACTGCATCCGATCAGGGCAAGGACCCAGACATTCCGGAGGCTTTCCGCATACAGAACGCTGGTGGGAATGGCATAGAAATAGGTAAAGCCGTAGTTGGTCGAAACCGTGCGGAGAAACGCAAAGGTCTCGCCGTCAATCTCCGCAAAGGCCACCTGACCGCCGTCCGGCATGGAAAGGGCTTCCCCCACCAGCTCCAGATCATGCTCTCCGCACTGATCCATGGCGTAGGAAATGCCGTAAAAGGTGTCCAGAATCAGCAGATATCCACCGAAATCGCCGCAGTCCCTCTTCACCATATCATCAAAGTACTGGCGATTTACCAGAAAGGCCAGGGAGCCAGACGGCGAGGCAGCCAGCGATGGAACCGGTGAAAGATAGGCCAGATAGCTGCCGGTTTTATCGTCCCCGATGGGACGGGTGGTCAGCAGAGTGCGCCGCTGCACCGTGTTGAGCTTGGTGTAAAACTGAATCATATCCAGCTCATCCCGCCAGCCGCCGCTTCGCTGAAACATTTCATAGCCCATGACTTCATCGGATGTATAGATCCGGTTTCCTTCCCGGGGATAGTAAAGCACCGTGCAGGGGAGCTGACAGCTCTCCTGATACACCCGGATCTGCTGAAGCAGCTGCTCTTCCTCCGCAATCTGTTCGCGTCCCCCGGAAAGCATGCCGGACAAGTGGGAGGTGCTGCTTTCCATAAAGGTGATGCTGGCGTCCAGATCGTTTTTCAGAAGCTCGAGCTCCGCCTGCATGGATTGTTCCGCCCGGCGGTTCCCCATGATGCCCACGGCAAAGCACCCGACCACAAAAAGCACAAGCACCGGAATGATGCTGATGGTCAGGTAGGATTTCAGATATTTCCTGGCTGTCTGATTCTGCAGCCACTCCATTGAAAGCTTCATATATTTTACCTCTGCAGGCCGCCGCATCCTCCGGAATGCAGCCGCAGTACACGCCGTCTGTCTGCTCCGTCTTCCGGATTGCCATACTGGACTGATTCCAGTATAGCACTTCATTTGTCCATTGTCAACAAAACTACATATACGAAAGTTCTCTCTTTTGTGTTCGAGATTTCTTTACCTACTTTTTACTTGGTTTTTCCGTTAATTTTAAGTTAAATGCACAATAAGCATATTGCGTTACAAACGGCATAGTCTCTTGACGCAAGTTGGCACAAAGCTTTTCATTTCACCAATTGCACGGCACGGCTGCGATGCGGTATCATAAGGATGGCTTCAGAAAGCCCCTACTTCAATGGCACGGTGATCCGCCCATGCCTGATCCGTCAGCATCTCAAGCGGAACGCGCGCCGGGATCAGAAAGGAATGACTGTATATGAAAACGAACTCCAACCTGAAACGAATCTTCTGCGTACTGGCCGCCTGCACCATGGCAGCCTCCGTCGCCGGATGCGGAAACAGCAGCGGCTCTTCTTCCGGCAGTTCCTCCGGAAGCACCTCCACCAGCAGCTCTTCCACGAGCACTTCCACCTCCTCCACCACGACCTCTACCCCTGCCGCTTCCACCACCGGCGAGGCTGTCGGCTTTGCGCCCACCATGGTTCCGCTGCCCGAAGAGTCTATCTGCCAGTATCCGCTGGAGAATGCCGGCAAGGTTTCCATGTGGATTCCCTTCAACAGCACCTCTGCCAAATACTATCAGTCCCTGGCTGAAGACATCAGCGTCAAGCAGTATGTGGAGGACACCGGCATCGAAATCGAGTTCGTGCATCCCGCTTCTGGTCAGGAAAAGGAAAACTTCAACCTGCTGGTCGTATCGGATACTCTGCCCGACATCATCGTCAACGGTGACTCCTACTATGCCGGCGGTGCTGCTGCCGCAGTAGAGGACGGCGTCTTTGCCGATCTGACTGATCTGGTCGCCGAGTGGGCACCTGATTACAATTATCTGCTGGAGAATAACGATCTGTTCTGGCGGCTGTCCACCACCGCTGACGGCGATATCCACAATATTTACGCCTACAAGGACATCCAGGCTCCCTGGTATGACCGCGCCCAGTTCAGAGGCGATTATCTGGAAGAGTTCGGCATGGATATCCCCACCACCTTCGCTGACTATGAGGAATACTTCAAGAAGGTACAGGAAAAGTACCCCGATGTAGCGCCCTACACCCCTGAAGAAACCGGCATTGAACAGCATTTCCTGGGCTCCTTTGACTGCGGCACTGTCTCCAACGGCGGCCGGTTCTTTGTCCGGGACGGCCAGATGCAGCATACCTTCCTGCAGCCCGGCTTCGAGGACTACCTGACCATGATGGCCGACTGGTATGCCAAGGGCTACATCAACAAGGACTTCACCACCATCAAGGACGAAGACGGCGAATTCTGCAACGGCCGGACTGCTTTCGTAGTCGGCAACACCGACGGCATCTACACCCTGGGTCATGAGCTGGGCATCGAATCCGTCACCGCTCCTTATCCCAGAGTCAATGAGGGCGATATCTATCACGGCGATATCTTCTACTTCCCCAACAACGGCACGCCCACCAATATCTCCGCCAAATCTCCCAATAAGGAGCTGGCGCTGCAGTTCCTGAACTACAGCTTCACCAAGCAGGGCTCTGCCGTCATCAACTACGGCGATCCCGACACCACCTGGCACTGGAGCGAGGAGCCCTCTCCCGAGTACAACATGACCATCCCGATCTACGAGGATTACGCGCTCAACTGCCCCGACTATCCCATGTCCGACATTGAGTACACCCTGCGTCTGCACACCTGCTGGGCCAAGTACCGCTACGGCGACGACATCATGATGATCCGCAACGTGGCCAACCCCGACTGCTGGGCTTACCGTGCCAAGTGGGGCGATGATCCCACCGCCGACAACGCCTACGCCATGCCCACTCTGAACTTCTCCACCGAGGCTGCCGCTGAGATCAGCACCCTGATCACCAACGTCAACACCTACGCCGAGGAAATGGTTCTGAAGTACATCACCGGCGCTGAGTCCCTGGACAGCTACGACAGCTTTGTTGCTCAGGTAGAATCTCTGGGTCTGCCCCGCGTTCTGGAAATCTATCAGGAAGCCTACGATGCCCTGCTGGCCAAGTCCCGCTGATCTGCCATCTTTTCCTTCTGCAGCATTTTTCTGAAGAAAAAGGGCTCTTGCTCCAGGGCGGAGCCCTTTTTCACATATCGAACCAAAGGAAAGGAGCTGTCCTGCTTTGACCAGCACTTCTGTCATTTCTGCCCCTAAGAAGCAGAGCCTCTGGGCCCGGTTGGTGCGGAACTACAAAAAACACAAATCCCTGTACTGGATTGCCTGTCCTGTCGTCCTGTACTATCTCGTTTTCAAGTACATCCCCATGTTCGGCGTGGTCATCGCCTTTCAGGACTACCGTCCGGGCAAGGGCTTTCTGGGAAGCAACTTCGTCGGATTCAAGCATTTTATCGACTTTCTGACGACCCCCACCGCCTCCCGCACCATTATCAACACGCTGCGGATCAGCGTCTGCTCTCTGCTGATTGAATTTCCCGCCCCCATCATCCTTGCTCTGCTTCTGAACGAAATTCGGGTCGGTCCCTTCAAAAAAGTGGTACAGACCCTGTCCTACATGCCGCATTTTATTTCCACTGTCGTGGTCTGCGGTATCATCATGGACTTTACCCTCAGCACCGGCGTCATCAACGATATCGCAGCCATGCTGGGCTTTGAGCGTCAGGCCATGCTGGGCAATGTCAACCTCTGGGTTCCCATCTATATCATCAGCAACCTCTGGCAGGGCATCGGCTGGGGCAGTATTCTGTATCTGGCGACCCTCTCCGGCACGGATCCCAATCTGTACGAGGCGGCCGTCATCGACGGAGCCGGCCGGTGGAAACAGATGCTGCATGTAACCCTCCCCACCCTGGTGCCCATCATCGTTCTGCAGCTGATCATGCGCATCGGCTCGATGATGAGCGTGGGCTATGAAAAGACCATTCTGCTGTACTCCCCTCTGATTTACGAAAAAGCCGATATCATCTCCTCCTTTGTGTACCGTCGTGGTCTGCAGGAAATGAGCTTCAGCTTCGGCGCCGCCGTGGGCCTGTTCAACTCGGTGATCAATCTGATCCTTCTGGTTTCGGCCAACTGGTTCTCCAGAAAGATCAGCGGCGAAAGCATGTGGTGACATTCCCAATCCGGCAAAAAAGGAGGAAGTACTGTGGTTGAACGTAAAACCGTCAGTAACTGGATTTTTGATATCTTCAATTACATTTTCCTAGCCGTGCTGGCTTTGGTCTGTCTGTACCCAATGCTGCACGTTTTCTTCGGATCCTTCAGCGACCCGAGACTGCTGTCCAGGCATACCGGTCTGCTGCTGCATCCCCTGGGCTTTATCACCCGGGGCTATGAGGTTGTCTTCAAGAACCCCAACATCTGGATCGGCTACGGCAATACCCTGTTTTATGTGATCGTCGGCACGGTGCTGCGCACCTTCATGACCATGCTGGGCGCCTATGTGATGATCCAGAAGGATTTCCTGCCCCGCAAGGTACTGATGCTGATGTTCGTCTTTACCATGTATTTCAGCGGCGGCATGATCCCCGATTACCTGCTGGTCAACAAGCTGCACCTGCTCAACACCCGCTGGGCCCTGATTGTCCCCAGCCTGATCGGCACCTGGAATATGATCATCCTCAAGACAGCCTTTGCTCAGGTTCCGCCCTCGCTGGAGGAATCGGCCCGGCTGGACGGTGCGGGGGATATGACCATCCTGTTCCGGATCATTCTGCCGGCTGCCAAGGCTACCCTGGCCGTCATCATCATGTACTATGCCGTTGGTGAGTGGAACTCCTGGTTCTCGGCTGCCATTTATCTGCCCGCCCGGCGGGATCTGTACCCGCTGCAGCTGTTCCTGCGGGAGATTCTGATCAGCTATTCTTCCGGCGGCAATGAGATATCCACCGGTGCTGCCGCAACCGATGTGGACGCCATCGAGGCCCTGCTGGAGGACGTAGTGCGCTACTGTACCATCTGTGTGGCGACCATCCCCATTCTCTGCATCTATCCCTTTGTGCAGAAGTATTTCGTCAAGGGCGTCATGATGGGCTCCATCAAGGAATAAGGCCGTTGACGGAAAAGAGCAATTCTGCTATACTGTTTCAAAGACTGACCGCTCAGCCGGGCTGACCCCGCTGAGCCCGCCTGGCCATTGTAAGGAGGCACCTGTTATGAACAATCATCTTGCGCTGGCAACCTGTTTTTATCCCGCATCCTCTCCCGACCGCTGGAAGACCGCCGCTGAAGCCGGCTTTCAGGATGCCGAGATTGACGTCAACAGCAGAGCGGATACCGAGACCATTATGGCGGATTCCGAGAGAATCTACGCAGATCTGAAGGCGGGCGGTCTGGCGCCCACCTCCTTCCATCTTCCCTTCGGCGTGGTCTGGGATATTTCCGCCGAGGAAGACGATGTGCGGGAGAATGCCCTGAAGGAGCTCTTCAGGCTGCTGAAATGGGTGGGCGACCACCAGATCGGCATCGCCATTCTCCATCCCAGCTATGAGCCCATCGCCGACGACCGCCGCGCTGCCCGGCTCCGCTGCGCCATCCAGTCCATCCGTCTGCTGGGTGAGGAGGGCAAAAAGTACGGCGTCACCATCGCGGTGGAGGATCTGCCCCGCACCTGCCTGGGCAACTGCGCCGACGAGCTGCTGCAGCTGATCGACGGCGGAAAGAGCGCCAAAGTCTGCTTCGATGTCAACCATCTGCTGAAGGAAAGCCATCGGGACTTTGTCGAAAAGGTTGGGCCCTACATCATCACCACCCATCTTTCCGACTATGACCGGCTGGATGAAAAGCACTGGATGCCCGGCGACGGCTGCATTGACTGGAAGGAGCTGAAGACGCTGCTGGACGGTGTCCAGTATGAGGGCCGCTTCCTCTTCGAGCTGAACGAAAAGAATTCTCCCAAGCTGGGACGTCCTTTCACTCCC
>JAQXNQ010000275.1 GCA_029098085.1 Oscillospiraceae bacterium | reverse complement strand
TGCCGAACCATTTGCTGTAGGGGGCGTACTGCCCGGCGCAGAGGAAGCAGATCCGCATCATCCGGGATGCCATCCGGGAGATGGCCAGCCGGCTGCCCAGCGTGTCGCCGGTCATGGCGCAGCGTCCGGGAAAGGCCTGCTCCTCGGCGATCAGCGACCATTGGGAAGCCATCAGCCAGGTGCGCACGTCCTCAGGATAGGCGGCGAACCGCTCCAGCCGCTCCTCGGTGCCCAGCTGATCCCGATAGAACTCACCGGAGCAAAGCGCCAGCAGCCGGTGCTCCGAAAAGCTCAGCCAGTCGGCAAAATCCGGCTCCCCGTCCAGCGGAAAACCCAGATAGCTCTCGAAAAAGTCCTCAAAGGTCTGGATCCAGCAAAGAGGATGTACCGGCCCGGTCTCCACCGGCACCGGATGCCGGACGCCATGGTCATCGGGATCCGGCTCGGAGAAATTCACCGGATACCCAAGGAAAAAGGGCGGCAGCTCCTCCGACAGCACCTGCTCGACGGCGGACTTCAGGCCCATGTCCTCCCGGCGCAGAAAGAGATAGAACCGGGGACCCCACATATGATCGGTTGACGTCGGGTCATCGTAGCCCAGCACATCCGAGCCGTAGCCCAGCAGACCGGCGCTGCAGCAAAGATCGGGAAAATGCCGCTGCAGAATGGGCTGCACTTCCTCGTTAAAAAACCGTCTGCAAAGCTCCTTACCGGGGATAAATTCCATCTTGGTCAACCTCTTTTCCAGAAATCGTCGTCCGTGAAGCGCCACTGCTCCGCTGCCTGCTGCCGGGAAACATACAGCTGAAAGCCCGGCGGCTCCCGCCAGCCCAGTCTCCCTGCGGTCATCTCCTCCCAATGAAGGGAAAGCAGCGACGCCAGCTGCTGCCGTTCAGGGGAAAATACCGGCCCGGGCAGGGGCAGTCCCTCCCGCAGCGCCCACTGCCAGCCGGGACAAAAAACCGCCATCCGCAGAAAATCCGCGAGATTCCCGGCAGCCTGCCCAAAGACACCCTCCAGCGTCACAAAGCCTACCAGCGCGGTTTCATCGCAGCTGCCGATCAGGCCGTAGACCGTGCCGGTTTCGTCCTCGGCCAGTAAAATCAGCGCCGGCACCGGATAAAAGGGGAAGTCCCCCGGCGACCGGTCGTCGCAGGAATACAGTCCGCCGATTTCCTCCAGAAGACGAGCCTCCCCGCTTCCCGGCTTCATCAGCGGCGCAATCATCTTGCCGGCCGGGACAAGGCTCTGCTCCTCCTCCGGATCCGGAAGGGCGGCGAAAAACGCCTGCTGCTCCAGATCAATCAGCAGCGCATGCTCGTTCATAACATCCTCTCATTCATCAGACAGACTATGTCCGGGACTGCCGATTCATTCGGCGGGCGCATACTGCTCCATAATCCGCAGAGCCACCCGCACGCCGTCCACGGCGGCGCTCATGATGCCGCCCGCATAGCCCGCACCTTCGCCGCAGGGGTACAGCCCCCGCAGGCCGACGGCCTCGTAATCCTCGCCCCGCAGCACCCGCACCGGGCTGGAGGTGCGGGTCTCCACGCCGGTGAGCACCGCGTCCTCCGACGCAAAGCCATGGAGCTTGCGGTCAAAGACCCGCAGCCCCGTCCGCAGCATGCCGGTGATCTGCGGAGGAAACAGCCGGTCGAAATCCACCGGCTCCAATCCCAGCGCATAGGACGGCGTCACGGTTTTCAGGCTGAGACCGGTGCGCCCCTCCAGAAAATGTCCCACCGTTGCGCCGGGAGCCCGGTAGGTTTCTCCGGCCATCCGGAAGGCCCGCTGCTCCAGCTGCTGCTGAAAGGCCATGCCGTCCAGCACACCGCCGCCGAAATCCCCGGCGTCCACCGAAACCGCCAGCGCCGCGTTGGCGTTGTCCCGATCCCGGCGGTACTCGCTCATGCCGTTGGTGACCACCTGTCCCTCCTCCGAAGCGGCGGGCACCACCAGTCCGCCGGGACACATGCAGAAGGTGTAAACCGCCCGGCCGTTTTCCCGGTGGGAAAACTGATACTCCCCCGGCGGCAGGGCCGGATGACCCGCCATGGCTCCGTACAGGCCCCGGTCAATAAGGCTTTGGTTATGCTCAATCCGGACGCCCACCGAAAAGGGCTTGGATTCCATGGCAGCGCCCGATTCCAGCAGCATCCGGAAGGTGTCCCGGGCGCTGTGGCCCACCGCCAGAATCAGCTGGGAAGCCGCCAGCGGGCCGTCGTCGGTCCGCACGCCCTTCAGCACGCCGTTTTCGGTCTCCAGACCGGCGAGCCGGCAGCGGTAGCGGATCTCACCGCCATTTCGGCAGATCTCCTCCCCCATCCGGGACACCACCTGCCGCAGCAGATCGGTTCCGATGTGGGGTCTCTGCCGGCGCAGGGTTTCCTGCGGAGCGCCCAGACTGCCGAACCGCTCCAACACATAGCTGCAAAGGGGATCATTGATCCGGGTGGTCAGCTTGCCGTCGGAAAAGGTGCCCGCTCCGCCCGCGCCGAACTGCACATTGCAGGCGGGATCCAGCACGCCCTCCTTCCAGAACCGCTCCACCGCCCGCACCCGCTCCTCCACCGGGTAGCCCCGCTCCAGTACCAGGGGACGGTAGCCCTCCCGGGCCAGCAGGTCGGCGGCAAACATTCCGGCCGGGCCGAATCCGGCGATGACCACCGGCCCGGGCAGCGGTATTCTCCCCTTCTTCACCTCAAAGGGCTGCTCCTGCTTCCAGACTGCCCTCCGGGCCGTCAGGGAAGCCGCCCGCCGGGCCTCGTCCCCCGCCAGCCGCAGCGCCACGGTGCAGACCATCTGCATATGGCGCTGATTCCGGGCGTCCAGCGAGCTTTTGGAGACCCAGCTCTCCCGCACCTCACCGGGTCGGAGAGACAGCTGCCGCAGCGCCTTGTCCACCGCAGCTTCCTCGGGCGCACCCAGCGGGATTTTGATGTTGTTTACCAGTATCATATAGGGGCTCCTCCCGTCAGCATCATGGAAAAGGGGCCATCGGTCCAGCCGAAAGGCCCCTCGTGCACCTGTGAAGCCTGAAAGCTTCACAGGATCATCCGTCAGTCTGTTTTGGCAGTAGACTGAATGTCCGCCGTGTATTCGCCCACGGCCCAGGCCAGCACCTTGCCCTGCACGTACGCCTTCACAGTCACGTTGTACTGACCCTTGCTGACGCTGTACTGGGACAGGTCGATGGAACCCACCAGATCCTCTGCCGTCAGATCATCCAGCACGTTGCTGTCGCCCACGATCCGCACATCCCGCAGACGACTGGTCAGCACCTCGATGTCGTAGCCGGAGGGCGCGTTCTCGATGACGAAATTCTGCAGATCCAGGGTCCTGGAGGACAGGCCGTAGGACGGGAAGGTCACCGTCACCTCGCTAATATTCTCCACATTCTTGAAGCCGGCGTTGAGCACCACATCCAGCGAAATCTCGCTGCCGATGTCAATGGCGCGGAAGTCGATGGGGCCGATGGTGATGCTGTCCATATTGTCGATGGTCTCGCTGGGAGAAGCCACCAGAATGCTGCTGCGGGAGAGGGTGTACTTCAGCTGATCGATGGGGAAGCCCTTGGGGATGTTGATGAATTCCACCTTCAGAGGCAGCATCCGGGTCTTGTAGATGGGAATGGTGACGGCGACGGTGCTGCTTTCGTATTCAAATTCATCGCATTCCACCAGAGCGCCGTTCCGGTCCAGGAAGGTCACGGTGCCGGTGGTGGTCAGGCTTTCGGTCAGCTCCTTCTCGGTGGGAATGTTGACCACGCAGCGGTCGATCTTTTCAATTTCGGTCTGAGGGCCCTTGACCGTGATGTAATCCACATCGGCGTAGGGCTGCTCCATCAGATAGCCGCTGCCCGCACTGAGGCCGGGGGTGGTGACCTCCACCTGCAGCTGCCGGGAGATGATCTTGTCAAACCGCAGAGTTACCTCAGCCGGTGTCCAACTGACCACATCGTATTCCGAATCGCTTTCATTGGGAATCACCCGCACCGGCAGGGTGTACTCTCCCGCCTTGGTCACCGATGCCAGGGAAACCTGCGCCTTGAAATCGCCCTGATTCAGGCTGGTGATCTTGTACCGCTTGCCGTTGACCGTCACGTCCACCGTCAGCGGCACCTCGCCGATGATCTCCAGTCCCAGATCCTGCGCCATGGAGTTTTCATAGTTCACCACCACCGGCACACCGTTGATGATGATATTGGAGTTGGGCTTCTGATCCAGATAAATCGAAAACCACAAAATCACAGCAATCAGCAGCGACAGAACGGCCACAAATTTTTTGCTTTCAAAAAGATCGCTGAGCCGCAGCTGCTTTTTTTCCTTCCGGGGGCCGTCCGCCCGAACCGGCTTTTTCATGCAAATTCCACCCTTCCCGGCACCCTGCCTGACGAAAGTTCATTTCCTTTTCCGGTGCGTTTCCGCTTCGGCATCATTTTTCTTTTTCAGTCCGTTCCCGTTTTTTGAAGAGTCCCTGCTTCCGCTCCCGGGTCTCCTCCTTCACCTGAGGAATCAGGTAGTACTCCAGCGTGGTGCGGAGCTTTTCAATGGAGAGGTTGCGGATCAGCCGGCCGTTGACCGCCAGGGAAACGCCGCCGGTCTCCTCGCTGACCACCACGGTAACCGAATCGGACACCTCGCTGATGCCGATGGCCGCCCGGTGCCGGGAGCCCAAATGCTTGTCGATATCCTCCTCCTGCTTGGGCTTGGGAAGGAAGCAGGCGGCGGCATAGACCTTGCCGTCCCGCATGATCATGGCGCCGTCATGGAGGGGGGAATTCTTGAAAAAGATGTTGCAGAACAGCTCGGGGCTGGGAAGGGCGTCCACAATGACGCCGGTGCGGATCTGCTCGCCCAGCTTGACCTCCCGCTCGATGACGATCAGGGCGCCGGTGGCGGTGATGGACAGCCGCTGAGCCGATTCGCAGATGACACTGATGGGCTCATGCCAGATGGCCGAGCGCCGGACGGCGGACTCGCTGTGCCAAACCTTGGTGCGGCCCACCCGCTCCAGCGCGCTGCGCAGCTCGGGCTGGAACACGATGATGACGGCGATGATGCCCATCTCAAACACCCGGTTCAGCAGCCAGAGGGTTGTCCGCATCTGCAGCAGCGCCACCACCAGATAGATACCGCCCATGAGGAACAGACCCTTGACCAGCTGACCGGCCCGGGTCTCACGGATAATCAGGATACCCTTATAGATGACGTAGGCGATCAGGGCAATGTCCAGCGTGTCCACAATCACATGGTAATCGCTGGCAGCCAGCTGAATCTCACTCATAAACTGTGACAGGCTCTGCATGACCTGGATCCATATCCTCGATATAACCTGCATTGCAACAACCAGCCTTTCCCGGCTCTTCAGCAAAGAGCCTTCATATATCCCCTGCCGCCCGCACCCTGAAAAGCCGAGCGGCGTTTCTTCCGAAAATTCCTGTAAAGCAGGGCAAAATACCCCATCCTGAAGCCATTATACCAATAAATCAGGATAAATTCAACCGTGCAGGCGGATTTCGGGCAATTTTTTTCACTTCTTCCACCAGAAGCGCCGCCTGACGGGGTGTATTGAAGACGCCCGGTGAAAACCGTACCGCTCCCTGATGCCCGGTGCCCAGATACGGATGCGCCAGCGCCGCACAGTGAAAGCCGCCCCGCAGCATAAACCCCCGGTCACTGAGCAGCCCCGCGGCCGCCGCTGAATCCAGCTGCCCGATGTTGAAGCTGACAATGGGGGCCTTTTCCCCCAGACGAAAGCTTTTGGTCAGCAGGGTGACGCCGGGGATCTGCCGCAGCCCGGCATCCACCCGGGCGCAGAGCGCGGCCTCGTACCGGTAAATCCGATCCAGGCCATACCGGGCGATGTGCTCCAGACCCGCCCCCAGGGTCAGGATGCCCACCGTGTTCAGGGTTCCGGCCTCGTGGCGGTCGGGCAGGAAGTCCGGCTGCCGCAGATCCAGCGAGCTGCTGCCGGTTCCGCCCTGCATCAGGGACGGCAGCTCCAGCCCCGGCCGCAGCACCAGCAGTCCGATACCGGCGCCGCCGAGGCCCTTGTGGCCCGCCGCGCAGATGATGTCCGGCCCCATGGACAGCCGCACCGGCAGCACACCAGCCGTCTGGGCGGCGTCCAGAATCAGCAGAAGATCGTGCTCCCGGCAGAGGGCAGAGAGCTTCTGTACCGGCAGCAGGGTGCCGGTCACATTGGAAGCGTGGGTGCAGACGATGGCCCGGGTGTCCCGGCGGATCAGCTGCCGAAACCGGCGCACCGTCTCTTCATCGTCCCCTTCGATGACCTCCGCCGCCGACCAGCTGATCTGCCCCTTCTCCGCCATGGCCGCCAGAGGCCGCAGCACGGCATTGTGATCCAGACAGGAACAGATGATGTGGCCGCCCCCTGCCATGACGCCCTGCAGGGCGATGTTCAGAGCATGGGTGCAGTTGAGGGTAAAAATCACATTTTCCGGCTCCGCGTCAAACAACGCACCGGCCCGGCGGCGCACCTCGTATACCTTCTCCGAAATTCTCATGGACATCCGGTGGCCGCTGCGGCCGGGATTTCCGCCGTAGATGCGGATGGCGTCGGCAGCCGCCTGCGCTGCAGCAGGAGGCTTGGGGAAGGAGGTGGCCGCATTGTCAAAATAAGTCAATCAGAATCCCTCCGGAAAAGAAGCGCTTGTTTTCCTTCTCCTGAGACATCCTTTCTTAAAACTACTTCTCCAGCTCAGCTGTCCGGAGCACCCGGATGCCCGCCTGCTCCAGCAGAGAGACAGCCTTGCCGGGCGGTTCCCGCAGCTCCAGACTGTAGCCGCAGCCGTTTTGGGCAAACCGCTCCGGCGTGCGGACAACAGCGCTTTTGATCCAGTGCTGCTGCAGAATATGATGAGCCTTATAGGCGTAGGTCACGGAATTGACCAGAATCAGATATCGTGCCAAGGCGTTCGGTCCCCTTTCCGTTCAGATGCCGGCTGTCCGGCGGGAAAGACTCTTTCCCCCGTCAGTATATGTCACGGAGCGGGAAAAGTTGACCCGGCGTCCTCAGCCGATCTGCTCCACCAGCACGATGGCGGAGGCGGTCATGCCCTCGCCCGTGCCGGTGATGCCCAGCCCCTCCTCGGTGGTGGCCTTGACGCTGACCCGGTCCTCCGGAATGCCCAGAGCGGCGGCGATATTTCGGCGCATGGCCGGAATATGGGGACTGAGCTTGGGGGCCTGAGCGGCCACCGTGCTGTCGATGTTGACTACCTGCCAGCCCCGCTCCCGCAGCATCTCCCCCACCCGCCTGAGCAGAGCAATGCTGTCCGCCCCTTCATAGGCCGGATCATTATCCGGGAAATGCTTTCCGATGTCCCCCAGGGCCAGCGCCCCCAGCAGGGCATCCATGACCGCGTGGGTCAGCACGTCGGCGTCCGAGTGTCCCAGAAGCCCTTTCTCACAGGGAATCTCCACCCCGCCCAGAATCAGCTTTCTTCCTTCCACCAGACGATGTACATCATATCCTTGTCCGATTCTCAGCATCACAGTCCCTCCTTGCCCGCAGGCAGCCCTCCGCCAAAGGCAGATCCTCCGGCGAGGTGATCTTCAGATTGTCGGCATGGCCCTCCACCGCAAAAACCGGACGGCCGGTCTGTTCAAACAGCTGGGCGTCGTCGGTGAAGTCCAGACCCCGGGCTCTGGCTTCCGCCATGGCGGCCAGATAGTCCTCCCGACGGAAGACCTGGGGCGTCTGGGCCAGAAACAGGGTACTCCGGTCGGGGGAGGCCTCCACCCGTCCATCCCGCACCACCTTGATGGTGTCCCGGGTAAACACCCCCAGCAGAGCGCTGCCCTTTTCCTGAGCGGTTTGAAAGGCTTTCTCTATATCTTCCCGGCGCACCAGCGGCCTTGCGCCATCGTGAATGGCGATGCAGTCGGTGTCCGGGGCCAGAAACACCAGTGCGTTCTCCACCGACTGCTGACGGGTGGAGCCTCCCGCCGGCAGCAGCCGCACCTTGTCCTCCGGCAGGCCGGCCAGCACCTCCCGGTAGGGCTCCAGATCCTCCCGGCGGCAGACCACCAGAATCTCCCGCACCTCCGGCAGGGAGACAAAGGCCTCCACGCTGCGGCGGAGCACCGTCTTCCCCTCCAGCATCAGCAGCTGCTTGTTGCGCCCGCCCATGCGGCTGGAAGAACCGGCCGCCAGAACCAATACACTTACCAAAGCCAAAACCCCTTTCGCCCGCAGCGCTGCCGCAGGATCGCTTCATGACGATTATACCAGTCAACTGTGAACATTTCACCCTTTTCCGGACTCTGTCAGAAACTTCCGGAAAGGGAACGACCTTTCCCGCCCGGAATCTTCATCCGGACAGACAAAAACCGCCCCCGCCCGGAGGCGGAGACGGCACAGCCTGTCGATAAAGTCGTTACTGATCGACGATTTGCACAAATAAGCAACTCACTTCCGATTGGTTGCCAAGGCAAAAAGTTTTACTCGATTTTTTTCAAAAAATCGCAGGTCCAGGGCAGAGCCCTGGTCGCCCTCCGCAGAGGGCGAAATCTCCTATGCACACCAAAAATCAGGAGAGCGCGAGAACCCTATTAAGGGGTTCTCGTATGGATGAGGTCGGCTCAATGCCGGCCCCATCCATTCTTTTTAGGCCGTTTCCTTGTTTGTGCAACTTTTTTGCTGAGAAACACTTATTCGACAACCTGAGCCGCCCCCGCCCGGAGGCGGAAACGGCAGGCTGCACAGCTTGTTGTTTGTGGAAAGCCCGTGCGCTTATCGGCTGGACTTGGTATCCCGCAGCACCACGTCATGGGCGCCGCCCTCCACGATGGAGGTGGAGGAAATCAGGGTCAGCTTGGCGTTCTTCTGCAGGTCGGGGATGTTCAGGACGCCGCAGTTGCACATGGTGGAGCGAACCTTGGCCAGGGACTGACGGACGTTGTCCCGCAGGCTGCCGGCGTAGGGAACGTAGGAGTCCACGCCTTCCTCGAAGGAGAGCTTCTTGGCGCCGCCCATGTCGTAGCGCTGCCAGTTGCGGGCGCGGTTGCTGCCCTCGCCCCAGTACTCCTTCATATAATTGCCGTTGATGATAACCTTGTTGGTGGGGCTCTCGTCGAAGCGGGCGAAGTAGCGGCCCATCATCAGGAAGTCGGCGCCCATGGCCAGAGCCAGGGTCATGTGGTAGTCGTGCACCAGACCGCCGTCGGAGCAGACGGGGACATAGATGCCGGTCTCTTCAAAATACTCGTCTCTGGCCTTGCAGACATCGATCAGAGCGGTGGCCTGACCGCGGCCGATGCCCTTCTGCTCACGGGTGATGCAGATGGAACCACCGCCGATGCCCACCTTGACGAAGTCCGCGCCGGCCTCAGCCAGGAAGCGGAAGCCGTCGGCGTCCACCACATTGCCGGCGCCTACCTTGACGGTGTCGCCGTACTTCTCGCGGATAAAGGCCAGGGTGATCTTCTGCCACTCGGTAAAGCCTTCGGAGGAGTCGATGCACAGCACGTCGGCTCCGGCCTCCACCAGAGCGGGAACACGCTCGGCAAAGTCGCGGGTGTTGATGCCGGCGCCCACCACATAACGCTTCTGGTCGTCCAGCAGCTCCAGGGTGTTTTCCTTGTGGGAGTCATAGTCCTTGCGGAAGACCATGTACTTCAGATGGCCCTCAGCGTCCACCAGAGGCAGGGAGTTGAGCTTGTGATCCCAGATGATGTCGTTGGCAGCCTTCAGAGTGGTGGTCTCGGGAGCGGTGATCAGCTTCTCCAGGGGAGTCATGAAGTCAGCCACCACGGCGTCGGGAGACATCCGGCTGACCCGGTAGTCGCGGCTGGTGACGATGCCCAGCAGCTTGCCGTTGGGAGAGCCGTCCTCGGTGACGGCCACGGTGGAGTGACCGGTCTTTTCCTTCAGAGCCAGCACATCGGCCAGGGTCTGATCGGGGCGGATGTTGGAATCGCTGGTGATGAAACCGGCCTTGTAGCTCTTGACCCGGGCGACCATGGCAGCCTCGTCCTCAATGGACTGGGAGCCGTAGATAAAAGAAATACCGCCTTCTCTGGCCAGAGCGATGGCCATTTTGTCGTCGGAGACGGACTGCATGATGGCGGAAACCAGCGGGATATTCATCATGATGGAGGATTCTTCGCCCTTGCGGAACTTCACCACAGGGGTCCGCAGGCTGACGTTGTCGGGAATGCACTCTGCAGAGGAGTAGCCGGGCACCAGCAGGTACTCACCAAAGGTATGAGAGGGTTCTTCGAAAATAAAGGCCATTTTTCACACACTCCTGTTCTTCTGTTGGCCTCCCGTCCGGTTGGGACAGCCGGCCGGCGGGAACAAAACTTTCTTTGACTTTGATATTGTATCTATTTTACACGAGAAATCCCCGCTTGTCCAGCATTCAGCGACATTTTTTTCACTTTCTTATGAAAAAAACCGCCCTGCCGCCGCTCTCTTCCAAAGCCGTGACGGCAGCGCAGCCGCTGTGGACGGAATTTGTCGGATTTGCACAACGGTCTTCCCGTCCCCGCCGGGTCTCTCCCCTGCCGGACTTAAGAAAATAAAGTCAAGCCCCCTTTTCACCGAAAAAACTCCGGTCCAAAACAGAACCAGCGCAGCATTTTTCTCTCAAACGGTCAGAAAAGCTAAAGCCCGTCCTGCTGCCGCGCCGTGCTCCGTTTCCGGCAGCCAAAAGCAGGAATCTGTATTTTGTGAAAAAACAGCTGTGTCCTTCCGGCGCTTCTTTGCCCACCGGGCAAAAATTGTCCCTTCTGAGACGAAGAAAAATGTTTTTTCGTCTCCACATTTTGATAAAACTGTGCTATAATGCTGAATAAGCCGCTGTGCGGTTTATTTGCCGCCGTCTCCGACAGACTTCCGTCAGGAGACAGCGGGCGCGTTTTGCGTCAAGTGGAGGAAAAAGATGAAGATTATTATTGTAGGCGACGGAAAGGTCGGCATCGCCCTGACCCGCCAGCTGTCCCGGGAGGGACATGATATTGTGGTCATTGACTCGGATCCCCGGGCTCTGGAGCAGACCGCCGAAAGTTTTGACATCATGGTGCTGCAGGGAAACGGTGCGTCCATGTCGGTGCTGCATCAGGCCGGCATCGCCAGCGCCGATCTGCTGATCGCCGCCACCAGCGCCGATGAAATCAACCTGCTCTGCTGTCTGACGGCTAAGAAGATGAGCAATGTCCACACCATCGCCCGGGTGCGCAATCCCGATTACGCCGACCAGCTGGTTCAGATGCGGGAGGAGCTGGGTCTGTCCATGACCGTCAACCCCGAGCTGGCCGCTGCCCGGGAAATTTTCCACCTGCTGCAGCTGCCCAGCTTCCTGAACCGGGAAACCTTCGCCAAGGGCCGGGTGGAAATCGTCGCCCTGAAAATCAAGCCGGGTAGTCCCCTGTGCAACGTGCCCCTGAACCGGATGAACGCTCTGGCGGGCGTCAAGGTGCTGGTCTGCGCCGTTGAACGGAAGGATCAGGTCTTTATTCCCCGGGGCGATTTCATCCTCCGGGAGGGAGACCACATCCACGTCACCGCTCAAGCCTCCAGCCTGGCCACCCTCATCGAGAATCTGGGCATCACCACCCATAAGATCCGCTATGTCATGCTCACCGGCGGCGGACATATCGCCCAGTATCTGGCCGCCATGCTGCTGAACAGCGGCATCTGCGTCAAAATCATCGAAAAGGACCCCGCCCGCTGCATCCAGCTGTCCGAGCTGCTGCCCGACGCCTCCATCATCGAGGCGGACGCTTCGCTGCAGCAGGTGCTGCTGGACGAGGGCATTGAAAGCACCGACGCGGTGGTGACCCTCACCAGCATGGACGAGGAAAACCTGGTCATCTCCATGTTCGCCAACCATCTGGGCGTCCCCAAGGTGGTCACCAAGATCAACCGGCTGGAGTACACCGACGTCTTCGCCGACATGGGCATCGGCAGCATCGTCAGCCCCAAGGAGCTGTGCACCACCGACATCGTCCGCTATGTGCGGGCCATGCAGAATACCACCGGCAGCGGCGTGCTGACCCTGCACCGCATCGTCAACAGCAAGGCGGAGGCGCTGGAGTTCCGGGTCAGCTCGGACTGCCGCCACCGGGATATTCCCCTGAAGGACATCCGTCTGCGGGACAACGTGCTGATCTCCTGCATCACCCACGGCGGCAAGACCATCATTCCCGACGGCCAGAGCTCCTTCACCATCGGCGACACCGTCATTGTGGTCACCACCAGTGAGCGCCCCTTCCAGCGGCTCAACGATATTTTTGCCTGATTTCTCCATGAAACCTTCTGTGAATATGAGGAAACGGTTATTATGAATCTGAAACTTGTGGGCCGTACCCTGGGCATCATCTGGACCCTGGAGGCCCTGTTCATGCTGCCCTCTCTGGGGCTGGCCATCTACGACCGGGAGCCCGGGGTCATCCGGGCGTTCCTGATCACCATCGGACTGCTGCTCCTGCTGAGCGGAGGGCTGTGGCTCCTTTGCCGCAGCAAGCAGTCGGAACCGTCCTACACCCGGGAAGGCATGGTCACGGTGGGCTTTTCCTGGATTTCCATGTCGGCACTGGGCTGTCTGCCCTTCTGCATCAGCGGGCAGATTCCCAGCTATGTGGATGCCCTGTTTGAAATGGTGTCCGGCTTTACCACCACCGGCGCTTCCATCCTGCGGGATGTGGAAGCCCTGAGCCGGGCGCTGCTTTACTGGCGCAGCTTCAGCCACTGGCTGGGCGGCATGGGCATGCTGGTCTTTATTCTGGCGGTGGTGCCGGGCAGCCGCCATGCCGCCGGGTACAACCTGAACCTGATGCGGGCGGAAAGCCCCGGCCCCAGCGTCTCCAAGCTGACCCCCCGCATGGGTCAGACCGCCAAAACCCTGTACTTTCTTTATTTTATTCTCACGGTGCTCTGCGTGATCTTTCTGCTGGCCGGTGGGATGCCGCTGTTTGACAGCCTCTGCACTGCCTTCGGCACGGCCGGAACCGGCGGCTTCGGCATCCGCAATGACAGCATGGCCGGCTACAGCCCTTATCTGCAGAATGTCTGCACCGTTTTCATGGCCCTGTTCGGCGTCAACTTCGGCGTCTTTTACCTGCTGCTGCTCAAGCAGCTCTCCGCCGTTTTCCGGGACGAGGAGGTGCGGATGTATTTCGGCATCCTGATCGTCTCCACCCTGCTGATCACGCTGAACATCATGCCCATGACCGACGGTGGCTTCTGGGCCAGCCTGCGGCATGCGGCCTTCCAGGTCAGCAGCATCACCACCACCACCGGTTTCTGCACCACCGACTTCAACCTCTGGCCCTCCTTCTCCAAGGCCATTCTGTTCACCCTGATGATCTTCGGCGCCTGTGCGGGCAGCACCGGCGGCGGCATCAAAACCGCCCGGCTGCTGATCCTGATGAAGGAGATGCGGCGCAACATCCGCCGTACCCTCCGCCCCCGCAGTGTACAAACCATCCGGGTCAACGAGCGCCCCATCGACGAGAACGTGGTGCGGGGCGTCAACGCCTACATGGCCGCCTACTGGGCACTGATCCTGACCAGCTTTATTCTGGTTTCTCTGGACGGGTTCTCCTTTGAAACCAACCTGTCTGCGGTGATCGCCTGCTTCAACAACATCGGCCCCGGCTTTGACATGGTGGGTCCGGCTGCCAACTACGCCGATTTCAGCAACGGTGTCAAGCTGATCCTGACAGCGGACATGCTGCTGGGACGGCTGGAGCTCTTCCCGCTGCTGACCCTTTTCAGCCGGTACACCTGGAGCAGAAAGCTGTGATTCTTTCTTGAATAAAGCCTGGCAAAAGACAGCGCCGGCTCTGAGGTGAAACTCAAAGCCGGCGCTTTTGTGTCGTTCAATTTGATGCTTACGATATGGAGCGGGAAAAGGTGATGCTGACCACCGTGCGGACGGCCAATCTGACGCCGATGATGGAAAACGGCCGGATCACGGAGCGTAGCAGCCACGAAAAGCAGCTGCTCATCCCAACAAAACTGCCGTCCGAAAGTCATCCGCAAAAAATTCTGCCGCTCCGGCATAAGCCGGATGTTTTTACAGATAATACCTTCATAGCAACCAAACCACGATGGAGGCATCGATATGAAAGCAACCGGAATAGTGAGAAAAATTGACGATTTAGGCCGGATCGTCATTCCGAAAGAGATCCGCCGCACCATGCGGATTCGGGAGGGCGACGCCCTGGAAATCTATACGGGCAGTGACGGCGAGGTGATCTTCCGGAAATACTCCCCTGTTGGCGAGCTGACCGGCTTTGTAGGGCGGTATGCCGAGGTGCTCAGCAAGCTTTGTGGACTGCCGGCCCTGATCTGTGACCGGGATCATGTGGTGGCAGCGGCCGGCCTGCCCAAGCGGGAGGCGCTGGAACGGCGCATCTCCAGTCAGCTGGAACAGCTGACCGACAGCCGCAGGGGTTATCTGAAGGAAAACGGTGCCCCGCCTCTGAAACCTGCCGACGGCCTCGGCAGCGCCTGTGCCTGTTTCCCCATCCTCAGCGATTCGGAAGTGGCCGGTTCCGTTCTGCTGCTGGGCGAGGAATCCCCCACCGAGGTACAGGCGAGGCTGACGCAGGCGGCAGCAGCTTTCCTTGGACGGCAGCTGGAAGAATAGCATCTTCGCGATGAAAATAAAAACAGGCGGAAGTTTTTGGACATTCTGCCTGTTTTTTTCTTCCCGTCTTGCGCTTCTTCTGAAAATATGAGATACTATTTATGATTATAAAAGGGTTTGTGCCCGTGTACACGATTTGTCGAAAGGATGTTTTATCATGAAAGGATACCGGCTTGCCGCTCTGTCGGCGGCACTGCTGCTCACCACCTCCCTGTGGGGATGCTCCCTGTTCCCTGAAGAGGAAGAAGCCCTGGCGCCGCCTCTGACTGCACCCGCATCAGTTACATATACCACCACCACCGTGGAGCGGGGTACGATTATCGACAGTGTCACCGTCTCCGGCGTCTTTGTCTCCACCACCTCCTACGACCTGTCCTTTGAAAAAAGGGCGGGCTACCTCAGCGAGATCACGGTCAAGGCCGGCGACTATGTAACCGAAGGTCAGCTGCTGGCCCGACTGGATACCGATGCTCTGGAGAAGGAGCTGAAAAAGCAGCAGCTGGTGGTTGAACGGGCCCAGATCGCCCTGAAGGCCGCCAAAGCCTCCGAAAGCGCCACCCAGGATTCCATCCGACTGGCTGAGATCGACTACCAGCTGCAGGCCCTGCAGCTGAGCGAACTGCAGGATGAGATCGGCAAGCAGAGCATCTACGCCCCCGCGGACGGCGTGGTCTCCTATCTGGGCAAGCAGAGCGTCGGCGAATATGTGGCCGCCAGAAGCACCATGGTCCGGATTGTGGATCCCACCTCTCTGCAGGTTGAATGCACCGGCGATAAGATCTCCGACTTCCAGCTGGATCAGGAGGTTGTGGTGACCTACAATAAGAAGCAGTACGCCGGAAAGGTAGTCGTAACCCCGGCCAGCGCTCCCCTTGAAATGGCAGCCGAGGGCAAAACCTATATCCGCATTGAAATCACCGATCCCCTGCCCGAAGGCGAGGAGATGCTGGGCAAATCCGTCTCGGTGGAACTGATCCGTGAAAAGAAAGAGGATGTCATCGTCATTCCCCGCAACGTGGTATCCATGTACTCCGGCGAAGCCTATGTCCAGGTGCTGGAGAACGGCGTCAAGAAGGAGCGGATCATCGAGACCGGTATCAAGAACGTCACCAGCATTGAGGTGATCAGCGGCCTTGAGGAAGGCGAAGAGGTCATCATCAAGTAAAGCGGGAACTCAGTGTGAAAAATCAAAAGAAAGGAACGATACCGGGCACAAATTTGAAGGACTGCTATCCTTTTTGTGCGAATTTTGTATCGCATAGCGATTGCCATGTTTCGATTTTCACTGCGTAAAATGCTGAAAAACCGCTGGCTCACCATCAGCCTTCTCATCGGATATCTGATGGCGGTGGCTATTGTAGCCAGCATGCCGATTTACAGTCACGCCATTCTGAACCGGATGCTGCAGAAGGATCTGGAACAGGTGCAGACCCAGAGCAGCATCTACCCCGGCCGCATCACTGCTGACATCAGCATGAGCGCCGGTGCTTCTGCCCAAAAGGTCAAAACCCAGTCTCTGCGGCAGTACGACCAGATGCTCCACGACCAGATTCTTCCCGAGATCGGACTGCCGGTTCAGGAGGACATCCTGCAGACTGCGGCGGAGGGCCTTCGGATTGCCCGGGGCGGTACCGCCATTGACGACGTCAAAAAGAATTCCCGCTCGGCCGACATTGCCTGCCGCAGCGACCTATTTGAGCACGTCACCCTGCTGGACGGCGCCTTCCCTTCCGGAGAAGAGAAGGACGGTGTGGTGGAGGCCATTGTCAGTGAGGCGGCAGCCAAAAACCTCAACTGCGCTCTGGGTTCCACCTACGATGTTTACCGCTACAGTCTGTTCGGCAGCAACGCCGGCTCCATGATCAAGGTGGTCAGCATCCGGATTACCGGCATCTACACCGCTGCGGATCCGGGGGATCTGTTCTGGGTCATGCCCATGTCCTCCCTTTCCACTGCGGCGGTCATCGACCCGGATCTGTTCAACACCCTCTTTGTGGACACGGAGGAGCCTCTCTTCAACAAAGCGACCTGGGCCTGCGAGGTGGACTACACCGCCATGACGCCGGAAAACTGCGCCGGCATTGCGGAGAGCGTTCTGACCTATGCCGACACCAAGATATTCCCTCCCCACCTGCGAACCTCCTTCGGAACGATTCTGGAGAGCTACGCCCAGCGGCGGGCGGATCTAAACGCCACCCTCTGGATCATCGAGGTGCCGATCCTGCTGATGCTGCTTTTGTATGTCTTTATGGTCTCGAGGCTGATCCTGAACCATGAGAAGAACGAAATCGCCGTGCTGCAGAGCCGCGGCTCATCCAAGCGGCAGGTCACAGGCGTCTGTCTGTTCCAGGCCGTCTTCCTGTCGGCGGCTGCGCTGATCACCGGCCCCTTCCTGAGCCGTGTGTTCTGCAGAATCATCGGCGCCTCCAACGGCTTTATGGAATTTGTCAGCCGCAAGGCTCTGGCGGTGGAAATGACCCTTCCCGCTGTCCAGTACGCCTGCACCACCGCCGCCGTGCTGGTGCTGACCATGCTCATCGCCGTGCTGTCCGACCGGGACAGCTCCATTGTCTCCTTCAAGCGGAAGAAGTCCGGCCGGGCCACCTGGCCCCTGTGGCAGAAGCTCTGTCTGGACGTGATCTGCCTGGCGGTGTCCCTGTATGGCCTGTACAACTTCCGGAACCGGCTGCAGGTCATCCGGGAAACCGGCGCTTCGGCTTCGGATGTGCCCATCGATTTTCTGCTGTACGGCAGCTCCACCCTGTTTATTCTGGGTGCAACCCTGTTCTTCCTGCGGATTTTCCCGCTGCTGATCAAGCTGATTTACCGGATCGGCCAGCGCCTGTGGGGGCCGGTGCTCTACCTGACCCTGCTGAACATTTCCCGCTCGGCCCGGCAGAACCAGATGATCTCCCTGTTTTTGATCTTCACCCTCTCCATGGGCGTTTTCAACGCGGTCACCGTCCGAACCCTCAACCGCAACGATGAAGACCGCATCCGCTACTCAGTGGGCGCCGACATCGTCCTGCAGGAGGAGTGGCCCAACACCGGCGGCAACAGCGGCCCCAGCGATCCCAACGGCACAGGCGGAACCGAAAGCACCGAAACGGTGTACTACACCGAGCCGCGCTTCAGCAAATACGAAGAGATGGAGACGGCGGAAAGCGCCGCCAGGGTACTGACCGTCGAGAAGACCTCCCTGTCTGCCAGCTCCAAGCGCATCAATAACGTGACCCTTATGGGCATCGTGCCGGACGAGTTCGGCCGCACCTGCTGGTTTCGAAACGGTCTGCTCCCCTATCATCTCAACGAATACCTGAATCTGCTGGCCAGCGACCCGCGGGCGCTGCTGCTCTCCAACAAAGCCATGGAGGAATACGATCTTTCTCCCGGAGACACGGTCTACATCACCATTCCGGGCAACAAGGACTCGATGCAGTGCGTGGTCTACGCCGGCATCGACTACTTCCCTTCCTTCAACCCGGTGAGCGAAGGAAAGAACAAACCGATTCTGGCGGTGGCCAACCTGGTCTATCTGCAGCAGGAAACCAAGCTGCAGCCCTACGAGATCTGGCTGAAGAAGGCAAGCGGCGTCACCTCGGCTGAGCTGTACGCCGAGCTGGAAGAGATAGGCGTCATGATCTCCTCGCTGGAGGACACCTCCGTTCAGATCACCAACCTGAAAAACGATCCCATGACCCAGGGCATCAACGGCTTCTTCACCCTCTCCTTCCTGGTCACCATGCTCATCACCTTCATTGGCTTCTTCATCTACTGGATTCTGGCCATCAAGGGACGGCTGCTGCAGTTCGGCATTCTGCGTTCCATGGGCCTTTCAAGGCTGTCGGTCATTCTGGTGCTGCTGTGGGAGCAGATTCTGGTGTCGGTGACAGCCATCCTGACCGGTCTGGGTCTGGGCACCCTGACCGCCACCCTGTTTGCGCCGATTCTGGAGTGCAACGTGGACGCGTCGGAGCAGATGCTCCCCTTCATGGTGGTGGCTTATCCGTCCGATTACTGGCGAATCGCAGCCATTGTGGCCGTGATGATGACTGTAGCCGCCCTGGTGCTGGGGCGGATTGTGTACCGGCTCCGTGCCGGAGAAGCCCTCAAGCTGGGCGAAGATTGAGAAGGAGGCGGTATATATGGACGCAAACAGTCAGGACCTGATCCGGACGGAAGGGCTCAGCCGCACCTTCTCTTCGGCAGCGGGACCGGTACATGCCCTGCAGCGGGTGGATCTCTCCATCCCCGCCCACGGGCTGACCATCCTCAACGGCAAATCCGGCTCCGGCAAAACAACCCTCATCAACCTTCTGGGTGCTCTGGACTATCCCACCGAAGGGAAAGTCTTTTTTGAAGGACAGGAGATTTCCGCCCTGAGGGAGCGGGCCCGGGACAAAATCCGTCGGACCCGCATCGGCTTCGTCTTTCAGTCGGTGGCGCTGATCTCCTCCATGACGGCGCTGGAAAATGTGGAATTCGGCCTGCGGGTGGCGGGCTGCCCCGCCTCCGGACGCCGGGAGCGGGCGCTGGAATGCCTGGAGCAGGTGGGCCTTTCCAAACGGGCTCATCACCTGCCCCAGGAGATGTCCGGCGGTGAACAGCAGCGAGTGGCCATCGCCCGCGCCATCGCCCACCGGCCGGCCGCCATCTTCGCGGACGAGCCCACGGCCCAGCTGGACTCCACCATGGGACTGCAGGTCATCGCGGTGCTGAAAAAGCTCATCGAAACCCAGGGCACCACAGTCATCATGACCACCCACGACCCGGATCTGCTGGAGATCGCCGACCGGGTCTTCACCCTCCGGGACGGAACGCTGCTCCCCGATGAGGAAGGAGGTCAGCCCGTATGATCCTTTGTGAGAATCTGGTCAAGATCTATAAAACCGGTGAAATCGAGGTTGTAGCCCTGCAGGGACTGGATCTGACGGTGGAGGACGGCGAGCTGATGGCCATCATCGGCAACTCCGGCTCGGGCAAATCCACCCTGCTGAACATGCTGGGCGGTCTGGATACCCCCAGCGCCGGACAGCTGGAGGTGGACGGCAGGAATCTGCTGAAAATGTCCAAAAAGGAAATGCTGGAATACAAATGCTCCACCGTGGGCTTTGTCTGGCAGAATCCGGCCCGCAACCTGATCCCCTACCTCACCGCTCAGGAAAACGTGGAGATGCCGCTGCTCATCAGCAAGAAATCTCCGGCCCAGATGCCTCCCCTGCCCGGCGGCATCACCTGCCGGACGGCCCGGGAACGGGCGGGCGCCCTGCTGGATCTGGTGGGCCTCTCCCACCGGCACAAGAGCAAGTTGACCGAACTGTCCGGCGGCGAACAGCAGCGGGTGGCCATCGCCATCGCCCTGGCCAACAATCCCCGGCTGCTGCTGGCAGACGAGCCCACCGGCGCAGTGGACTCCAAAACAACCAATGAGCTGCTGCAGCTGTTCCGGGATCTGAACGAGCAGCTGGGTCTGACCATCGTCATTGTCACCCACGACCGTCTGGTATCCTCCTTTGTCAACCGGGCGGTCATGATCCGGGACGGCCGCACCAGCAGCGAGTTCATCCGCCGGCACATCTCCCTCTCCGGTCTGGCTGATCTGGATGACGGCGGGGCTGAGGAAGCGCCCGCTCCCGAGGTGGAGGAGCTGGCGGTGGTCGACCGCTCGGGACGGGTGCAGCTGCCCCGGGAATATCTGGACGCCCTGGGCGTCAGCGGCAAGGACAAGCTCAAAACCCATCTGGAGGACGGCCGCATCATCCTGACCCCCGCCTGGATGAGCACCGAGCCTCCTGCGGAGCAGACCGGAGCCGATGAAGCTGCAGCGCCTGCGGCAGAAGCCGCGCCCGCAGCAGAGCCGGCGCCCCCGTCTGAAGACTGATAACAGAAATCCCCTGTCTCCGAAAAAACGGAAGCAGGGGATTTTTCATCGGAAGCATCACTTTGCGGCTTTTGCCGGTCGGAAATTGTCTCAAACGCCCAATTCGGCAGTCAGCTCCTCGTACCAGAGCAGTGCATCCTCCAGATGGGCGGAGAGAGCCTCCAGATCAGGATTCTGCAGCAGGGCGGTCAGCCGCGCCAGGGCGTCCGAAGGAATGTGGCGGCTGATGTGCACCATGTAGTAAAACCGCTTGTCGGGCGTGTACTTCATCCGGATCAGGCTGACCAGCGGCTCGATGATGTATTTGTTGTAGTAGATGTACGCCTCGGGAAACTGCCCGCGGAAGATGTACTTGCGCACCCGGCCGGCCTGACTGAAATGGAACCGGATGTCCTGCACCCGTTCAGGGTCGGGAGCCTGGGGCGGACGGGGCGGATTCATGATCACCACGCCGGATTTATCGAAGAGCACCAGCGGCTTGTCAATCCAGTCGCCTTCATAGAAGGTGCTGCCGCTGCGGCCGGTGCTGTGCAGGTGGAGGTTGAAGTCCAGCATCCAGTAGTCGCTGGTGCCCCTGATGTGGTAGACCCGGTAGAGGAACTCGTCCGAACGGCCGGTGTCCCAGACCTGATCCATGGGAAAGAGCGATTCCACCAGCCGAAAAATCTCGTCGGCATGATCGTCCTCCACATCCACGTTGATGTCAAAGTCGGAATATTCGTCCACCATCTGCTGGGCGTCGGCGCCTTCCAGCCAGAGGGCGTGAACGTAAGGAAGAGGCTCCAGCGCCTGCCGGAGGGTCTGCAAAATGGATTCCCGTGTCATAAGCTCCTCCTCTCGGTCATCAGGTTTTCTTCCGCGCCGCCGCCAGCAGCATCATCGGGCGGCGCAGTTCTTCCCGCATCCCCGGCCTGTCCAGCAGGGCGGGATCCGGCTCCGGTTCCACCAGCTGCTCCAGTACAAAACCGTTATTCAGCAAACAGCGCAGGTAGGTAGTCAGGGTACGGTGATACTTGATCATCTCTTCTCCCAAAAAGACGGCGTTTCGCTTTCCTTCCTGAAAGTAATGGTCTACCGGCCAGCAAAGAGGCTTTCCCTCTGCGTCGTACAGCCAGTCCTGCCGACCCTCCGCCGTAAAGACGGGGTGCTCCACCGAAAAGACAAACCACCCTCCAGGGATCAACGTGCGGAACACCTGCCGGAACACGGTGTCCAGATCGGCCACATAGTGCAAAACCAGCGAGCTGAGAACCACGTCAAAGGTGTTTTCCGGATACTCATAGGCTTCGATGGCACAGTGGCGATAGGTGACCTGGGAGCGGGAATTGCGCTGCTTCGCCCCAGCCAGCATTTTTTCGGAAAGTTCAATGCCCAGTACCGAAACCGCGCCATGGTCTGCCGCCCAGCTGCAGTGCCATCCAAAGCCGCAGCCCAGATCCAGCACCCGTTTGCCGCTGAACTCCGGCAGCAGCTTTTTCAGGGCGTGCCACTCTCCTGCTCCGTCCAGACCGTAAACCGAACGATCCATCCGGCTGTACTGCCGGAAAAAAGCTTCCCGGTCATAAATGTTCTCTCCCATGGTATCAGGACACCCCCCGGAAACCCTTGCCGATGATTTCACTGGTGTTGGTGATCATCATGAAGGCAGTGGGGTCGTTGTGATGGATGTACTTGCGCAGCAGCACAGCCTGTGCGCGGCTCATGACCGCCAGAATCACGGTCTGATCCTCATGGCGGAAGGCGCCAGTGCCCTGCACCAGGGTGGCGCTTCGCTTGAGGTTTTCGGTGATGTAGCGGCAGACCTGTTCGGGATTCTTGCTGACGATGGTGAAATATTTGCACATATTGAAGCTTTCAATGACGCTGTCCACCAGAAATGCCTTGATGATCAGGCCCAGCACCGAGAACAGACCGGTCTGCATGCCAAAGGCCACACACGCGCCCAGGGTGATGACCACATCCGAAGCCAGCAGTGCCTTGCCGATGTTGAGGCTGGTGTATTTTTTCAGGATCATGGCCACCACATCGGTGCCGCCGGTGGAGGCGTCGATGTTGAACAGAATAGCCGAGCCCACCGCCGGCAGTCCCACTGCGAAAATCAGCTCCAGGAAGGGCTGATCGGTGAACGGCTTGTCCATGGGGTAAATTTTCTCCATCAACTGAATGGAAGCAGACATCAGAACGGTGGAATAGGCCGTTTTGAAGCCGAAGCCGGTGCCGAAAACCAGAAAGCCGATGGCCAACAGCAGATAGTTGAGGATGGACACCACCGTGCCGGGGGTCAGGGCTCTGACATAATGGCCCAGAATAATCGCAATGCCGGAAACGCCGCCTGTGGAGAAATTGTTGGGGAACTTAAAGAAATAGACACCCGCCGCCACCAGCAGGGTGCCTGCGTTCAGCATCAGAAATTCCCTGCCGCTTTCAATGCCGATGAAACGGCGCAGTTTTTCGTTCATATGTCTGCCTCCTGAAGCCGTCCTCATGGAATCGGCCGTGATGCGGCGTGAAAATTGCCCGCCGCAAACGGACAATTTTTCTGTGCCGTTCTTTATCATAACACAAAAAGCAGATTTCGTCATGTCTCTGGAGAAAAAAAGCGTAAAACCTGAATATTTCTGATATTCTTATGTTTTCAAACGATTTTACCATTAAATTTGTGTTCGTATAGAAGACAGTGTGCGTCAAAATGCCCGGACGGGTTCTCCTGTCCGGGCATGGCTCTATCATCGCAGCAGTGCCTGAATGTCAGCCGGCTGCACCTCCCGGGGATCCTTCCCCTGCCGTACGGCCAGCGCCGCCGCAAGGCCCGCTCCTTCGCCGATGCCGACGCAGATGGGCATGGCACGGAAGCTGGAATGGGCCATATGGGTTCCGGAAATGTTCCGGCCCGCCAGCAGCAGTCCGTCTACCTTTTCCGGCACCAGACAGCCATAGGGAATGGTATACCCCTTTTTCTGGGTGAATTTGTGCTGGCAGCCGGTCGCGTCCAGACCGGCGCCGGTGATGTTGTGCACATCAAAATTGAAGTGGGCGTCATATACCACATAATCCTCGTACTGCCGCGCCTCGGAGATGTCCTCCGCCGTCAGGGTACTCAGGCCCTTAAAGTGGCGGGTCTCCCGGATCCCGATCAGGGAAGCGCCGCTGAGGACATAGCAGTGTTCATATCCCGGAACATATTCCCGCAGGAAATCCACAATGGGGGCGATCTGTTTGCGGCAGGTGATTTCCGCCCGGGTCAGGTCCTCCGCCCGGGTGCCGTCGATGCCGGTGGCATTGGTCATATTGCAGGTAACCACTCCGGGAATCGTCGACCGGTACAACAGCACATGCCCCGCTGGATGGGGCAGCTTTTCCCGGGCCAGCGCCTGCAGCTCGCCCTTTTCGGTGTCGACCAGCGTTTCAAAGGAGCCGGGGAAAACCGCCTTCTCCATATCGACACCGCCTACCTTGAACATGAGGGTAGCCGGCTGCATCCGCCCGTCGGTCTCCCGGCCCAGCACAAAATCCGCGCCGCTTTTGAAGGCCACATCCCCGTCGCCGCTGGCGTCGATGACGACCCTGGCCCGGTAAAGGCTGAAGCCGTCCTTGCTGTGGCAGATGACACCGGTCACCTTCTGCCCCTCCATCAGCACATCGCAGACCGTTGTATACAGCAGCAGCTCCACGCCGGCCTCTTCCAGTATCTCGTAATAGGTGACGGTCAGCTGCTCCGGATCGATCACCGGCGTTACTTCTCCCCGTGCAAAGGAGTTTTTGGCGGCGGCGCGCTCCAGAATTTCCCAGTACAGCTTGTTCCCCACCGAGCCGGTGAAATGGCTCATCAGACCGGATGTGGAGATGCCGCCCACCCGGCCCAGACTTTCAATAAGCAGAGTACGGGCGCCGCTGCGTCCTGCGCTGACGGCAGCGGCCATTCCAGCAGGGCCGGAGCCTGCCACAATCACGTCGTAAGCTGCTTCTTTTGTGATATTGATCTGGTACTGCATCTTGATTCCTCCTGTAGTCTGTGCTATTATACAATCAGCATAACACAAAAGCCCGGGAAAAACCTTTGTTTTTGCCCACTGAACCCTTGATTTTGTGCACAGGAGGCTTTCCATGGACGATATTCAGGCCATCAAGGCATACATCCTCTATCTGAAGCAGACCTGCGGCCTGTCGGTCACGCTGCATCCCAACGGCGCGGACACCCTGATCACGCCCAGCGAGCTGATCACCTTCAATATCCACGAAAACTCCTACTGCGTCTATGTCAAGAGCCATCCCGAAGCGCAGGAGCACTGCATCCGGCGGCAGTACAAGGTCGAACAGAAGGCCGCCTGCGGGTCCTTTGCGGGCATTTGCTACGCCGGCGTGCAGGAATATGTGTACCCCCTCACCGACGGCCGCCGCTCCACCGGCTTTCTCTGTGTCAGCGGATACAAATGCAGCCGCCCGGAAAGCTATATCCGTGCTGCCGCTGGTGCCTACGGTCTGCCGCCGGAAAGGCTGCGGGATGTGTACGCCTCCCTGAAGGACGAAATGCCCCCGAAGGAAACGGTGGACACCCTGATCACACCCTTGTGCCGGATGCTGGAGCTGGCCTGCCGCAAGCGGGAGGACGCGCCTGCCGGAGACGAACAGTTCGTTGATCGGGTTGTCCGATTCCTCAAGCAGTACCACACCCGCAGCATTTCGGAGGAGGATATCTGCCGGCATTTCGGCTGCAGCCGATCCTATCTGAGCCGACAGTTCAACCGGCAGACCGGCAAAAGCATCCGGGAATACCTGACCGGGCTGAGAATGGCCGATGCACGCTCCCTCCTTCTCTACTCCGGACTGACCGTGACTGAAGTGGCTCTTTCGGTGGGCTACAGCGATTCCAACTACTTCTCCAGTCTGTTCAAAAAGGAAACCGGGCTCTCACCCCGCAGCTACCGGATCCTGTACAGAGGAAAATAAAACAAAAAGGAGAACCATCCGAAGACGGTTCTCCTTTCTCATACATGGCGTATCAATCAAACGGGATGCACGCCGCTCTCGAAGTCAGCGCGCTTGCCGTCGATGCCGTATTTGGCATTGCGGCGCTTCTCGAAGAACTTGGTGGCAACCTGGCCGAACATGGCGTAGCTGAGGACATCCTCCTCCTGCTCCACCCACTCGGCGCACTCCTTGCGGAGAGTTTCCAGCTCAGGCTTCAGCAGGTCTGCGGGACGGCAGCTGATGATGGGCTCGTCCTTGCAGATCATCTTCTGGAACTCGGGATCGATGGGCTCGGGGGTACGGCCGTACTCGCCGCGAACCAGACCCTTGAACTCCTTGGTGACCATCTTGTACCGCTCGCCGGTGATCACGTTGAACACCGCCTGGGTGCCGACGATCTGAGAGGTGGGGGTGACCAGAGGAGGCATACCGGAATCCCGGCGAACCCGGGGAACTTCCTTCAGCACGTCCTCCAGCTGATCCTCCTTGCCGGCCTGCTTCAGCTGGCTCAGCAGGTTGGACAGCATGCCGCCGGGAACCTGATAGATCAGGGCGTTGGCATCGGTGGCCAGCATCTTGGGATCCAGCAGACCGCTCTCGATGTACTTCTTGCGCAGGGTCATGAAGTAATCACGGATCTTGGTCAGCTGCTTCAGATCCAGACCGGTGTCGTACTCGGTGCCCTGGAGAGCAGCAACCATGGACTCGGTGGGGGCGTGAGAGGTGCCCAGCGCCAGCGGAGACATGGCGGTATCGATGATGTCGGCGCCGGCCTCGATGCCCTTCAGCAGGCACATGGAGGCAAGGCCGGAGGTGTAATGGGTGTGCAGGTTGACAGGAATGCTGACGGCTTCCTTGATGGCCTGGGTCAGCTCAGCGGTGCGATAGGGAGTCAGCAGAGCAGCCATGTCCTTGATGCAGATGGAATCGGCGCCGGCTTCCTCGATCTGCTTGGCGTAGCCCACATAGTAGTCGGTGGTGAAGGTCTCGCCCAGGGTGTAGGAGATGGCGATCTGGGCGTGAGCAGCGGGGTTCTCGGCCTTGACAGCCTTGACGGCCTTGATGGTGGCTTCCAGGTTGCGGATGTCGTTCAGGGCGTCGAAGATACGGATGATGTCGATGCCGTTGGCCACGGACTTGCGGACAAAGTAGTCCAGCACATCATCGGCGTAATGACGGTAGCCCAGCATGTTCTGGCCGCGGAACAGCATCTGCAGCTTGGTGTTAGGCAACTCTCTGCGCAGGGTGCGCAGTCTGTCCCAGGGATCCTCGTTGAGGAAGCGCAGGCAGGAGTCGAAGGTGGCGCCGCCCCAGCATTCCACAGCGTAATAGCCGACCTTATCCATCTCGCCCAGAATGGGGAGCATGTCGCTCAGGGGCATACGGGTGGCAATCAGGCTCTGATGGGCGTCACGCAGAACAGTTTCAACAATTTTGATTTTCTTAGCCATTTGCGGTTAGTCCTCCTTTTTGAATTAGTGCCGGAAAACCGGCCGGATTCGTCCGGACAGAACCGCCGTCCGGACATCCGGGGGAATAACCCCAAATCAGCCGACCACAGCCAGAACGTCGTTGGCGTTTACGCTGTCGCCCTTCTTGGTGGTAATGGAGACGATCTTGCCGTCCACGGGAGCGACGATGTCGTTTTCCATCTTCATGGCTTCCAGAACGATGATGGCCTGACCCTTGGTGACGGTGTCGCCCACATTGACCTTGACGCCCAGAATGGTGCCGGGCATGGGGGACTTCACCTCAGTGCCGGAAACAGGGCCGGCGGGGGCAGCGGCGGGAGCGGGGGCAGCAGGAGCTGCGGCGGGAGCGGGAGCAGCGGCAGGAGCAGCGGGGGCAGCAGCCACGGGAGCGGAGCCGTCAGCCTCTTCCACAGCGACGTCGTAGGTTTTGCCGTTTACGGTAATGTTGAATCTTCTCATGATTTCAAGACCTTTCTATCAAAATTCGTCGTTGTTTCTATCAGCAGGAATGCTTCTTGGGCAGTCTGGAGACCCGCTTGGAGGCCAGGGCGTCCAGAGCGGCGATCAGGGTGCTTCTGGTGGCGGCGGGGGCGATGATGTCCTCCACCATGCCGGCCTTGGCAGCCTCGAAGGGGCTGGCCTCGGTGTCGGCGTAGAGCTCTTCCAGCTCGGCGCGCTTGGCAGCCACATCGTCGGCGCCCTTCAGCTTGTCATGCCAGAAGAACTCCACAGCAGTGGCGGGAGCCAGAGCGGAGATGATGGCGGTGGGCCAGGCGATGCGCAGGTCGGCAGCGGCAAAGGCCACGCCGGCGGCGCCGATCACACTGCCGGTATAGACCGAGATCTTGGCGGTGGTAGCGTCGGCATAGGCAGCGGACAGACGGGCTGCGGCTGCGGGGCAGGTGCCCTCCTTGAAGCCCTCATTGTCCACAAAGGTGATGACGGGCAGGCTGAAGCTGTCGCAGAAGCGGACGAAGGAGGTGATCTTGGTGATGCAGGTGGAGCAGATGGTGCCCTTGATGGAAACGATGCCCACGGTGCTGCCGCCCAGGGTGGCCAGCGCGGTGAAAACATGCTTGGTGAAGTCGGCCTTCAGCTCGATAACCGAACCGGCGTCGCAGATGGCGGCAGTCAGATCGGCGGAAGCGGTGGTGTTGTCAAAGGCAGCGGCGGCGGCCTCGGCACCCTCGCTGATGGGAGCAATGGAGAGGTTGTTCAGAGGCAGAACGGAAACGATCTCCCGGGCCTTCTGAACGGCGGCCATGGCGTCCTCGCAGACCACATGAGCAATGCCGTGCTCAGCAGCGGCTTTCGCGGAAGCATCGGTGCCGGCGGTCAGATACAGCTCGGCGTCCTCAGCCATCACCAGAATGTCAGCGGAAGCGGCCATCATGGCGCTGATGCCCACGCAGCTGCCTGCTACAACGGCAACCTGAGGCACCACGCCGGACAGGTTGTTGGACAGGGCGAGAATCTTCTGGTAGCTAGCCAGAACCTCCTGACCCTCCGAGATCTTGGCGCCGTTGGAGTCGAAAATGGCGACCACGGGCGCACCGTTCTTGACGGCCAGATCATAGAGCTTGGCGATCTTCTCGGCATGGGCTTTGGACACAGCGCCGCCCATGGTGGTCACATCCTGGGAGAAGGCATAAACAATGCTGCCCTCCACAGCGCCGTAACCGGTGATGACGCCGACGCCCTCGCTGCCGCAGGCTACAAAGCCGTCCAGCTCCACGAAGGTTCCCTCGTCAAAGAGAGCGGTGATCCGTTCCCGGGCGGGAGAAGCGGTCTGGCAAGCGGATTTGACTTCCTCAAGCTTTGCAAGCTTGGCTTGTAAATTCATTTTATTGCCCCCATTCTATGTATTCGAGCCGTTTTTTCAAAACCAGCGTCTCAGACGGTTTGTCCGGTGACATTTGTCCCGAAAACCCGGCTTTTCGTCGGACAGAGAACCTGAAAATCCCCTTCAGAAGGCCGTTTTGCGGCAAAGCAAAGGTTATCCTCAAATTCACCCATTATATTATACTACACCGTGAAAAAAATCACAAGTGGTTTCCCAACATTTTGCACTTCTTACAATTATACAGGAAATCCTTGATGGAGTTTACACAGTTTTTCCCATCAACCGGCACCATCAGCGCCTTCAGACGGGCTGCGTCCAGCTCAGGCGACAGCTGCGCCCGATCCACGCCGATCTCCTCCATGTAATTGAAGACCGCCCGCAGAAGGCCGTCCATCAGCATCAGGTCTCCTCCGTCCCGGATCTCCAGAATGTGCACCGTATTCCCTTCCTTGCGGTAGCGGCACCAGCCCTCCAGCGTGTCCCCGTTAAGGGCCACAAAATACAGCTCCCCGCTCTCCGGACCGGCCAGCCCGGGAAAGGAATCGGTCTCCTTCATCGGCCTCATGAACAGCATTATCGTCTTCTCCTTTCACCGGAAGTCTTGGCCGCAGGCTTTCCGCCCTGACGGCGGGCCGTCTCAAAGAGGGCGTCCACCTCTTCCTTGGTCAGCATCCGGTACTCGCCCGGACGCAGCATCCCCAGCCGCAGAGAGCCGATGGAGATCCTCTTCAGTCTGGCCACCGTCAACCCC
>JAQXNQ010000274.1 GCA_029098085.1 Oscillospiraceae bacterium | reverse complement strand
TGCGCACTTCAAAGAAGGCCTGGGGATGCTTGCAGACGGGGCAAACGTCGGGCGCCTTGGTGCCGACCACCAGATGTCCGCAGTTGCGGCATTCCCACATGGTGACGCCGCTCTTTTCAAAGACGGCCATGGTCTGCACGTTCTTCAGCAGGGCGCGATACCGCTCCTCGTGGGCCTTTTCGATGGCGGCCACGCCGCGGAACTGCTCGGCCAGCTCGTGGAAGCCCTCTTCATCGGCTTCCCGGGCCATGCGGTCGTACATGTCGGTCCACTCGGCGTTCTCGCCCTCGGCAGCATGGAGCAGGTTCTCGGCGGTATCGCCCAGCTCACCCAGAGCCTTGAACCACAGCTTGGCGTGTTCCTTCTCATTTTCAGCGGTCTGCAGGAACAGGGCAGCGATCTGCTCAAAGCCTGCCTTCTTGGCAACGCTGGCAAAATAAGTATACTTGTTCCGGGCCTGGCTCTCACCGGCGAAGGCTTCCCAGAGGTTCTGCTCGGTTTTGGTTCCGGCGTAGGGACTCACGGGTGCTTCTTCGATCTTCACGAATTTCTCAGCGGGCTGCTTGCAGATCGGGCAGGTGAAGCCTTCGGGCAGGGGGCCTTCATGAATGTGACCGCAGACGCTGCATTTCCATTTTTCCATTTTGATTGCCTCCGTTTTCATTACAATAAATGGCAGGATGCCTGGCAGAAATCCCCCGAAAAGAGCTTCTGCTTGCTTATAGTATATACATATTCTGGGCATATGTCAAGAATTTTATGGAAATACAATAAAAGATCAATGAGACACAAGGGCTCACAGGCAGCCGTACACCACATTCCGCAGCCGGGGCTGATACCATTCCTCCCGGGGATTCAGGCAGTGCTGCACATAGAACACGCCCAGTCCCAGCTCCGCGTCGATGATGGCGCTGGCGCCCGCCGCGCCGTTCCAGCCGAACTCGCCCAGCCCCGCCAGCAGGCCGGATCTGGCCTGGTTCAGGTGGGTGCGGACGCCGAGACCGTAGCCGTAGCCCCGCAGGGAGGTCCAGTTGAAGTCCTTCAGCTGCTGCTCGCTCAGCCGGTTCACCTGCATCAGCTCCACCGTTTTGGGGGAGAGAATCCGCTCGCCGGTGAGCCCCGTTCCCTTGCCCGCCAGCGCCGCCATGAGCTTGACGTAATCATCCATGGTGGTGGTGATGCCGGCGCCTCCGCTGTCGTATTCCGGCCCGAAGATGTGGGAAACATCCTTGCCCACGTTGACAAAGCGTCCCTTTCCGCTCCGGCCCTGCTTCTGGGCCTCCACCAGATCGAAGCCGCCGTCCGCCCCATCGGGGACGAAGGAGTACTGGGAGGCCATCCTTTCCTCAATCTCCGGGGTGTGGTGATAGACGGATTTCGTCATGCCCAGCGGCTCGAAGATGTTTTGCTTCACATACTCCCGGAAGGGCATGCCGGTGAGCACCGACACCAGCCCCGCCAGCACATCGTGGCAGAGGGAGTACTGCCAGTGGGTGCCCGGCTCGAAGCTCAGCGGCTCCTTCGCCAGCTGCCGGGCCACCTCGGCGGTGTCATACCGGCCGCCGGTCAGCTCGCCGGCCCTTTGGATGGACGGGCAGCCGATATCGTAGTGGAGACCCGCCGTCATGGAGAACAGGTCGCCGATGAGAATCGGGTTTTTGGCTTCGGTAAGACTGCCGTCCGGCTGCTTCACCGCCATGTGCCGGTATTCGGGCAGGTATTCGTACAGGGGCTCGTCTAGCAGGAAAACGCCCTTTTCCAGCAGCTGAGCCGCCGCCGTGACGGTGGTGATTTTGGAGCAGGAGTAGATGTTGACGTACTCCTCTCCGGTGAAGGGGGTGCGGCTCTCCAGATCGGCATAGCCCGCCGCATAGGAGAAGACCTTTTTCCCCTGCAGATAAACGGTGACGGCGTTGCCCGGCGTGCGGCAGGCCGCCATGGTGTCGAGAAAGTCCTTCAGATGGTCAAAATTCATACTCACAGCCCCTTTGCCTTGAGAGATTCGATGAACTGTCTGGCCGCCCGGGGAGAGCGTCCGCCCCTTCCCAGAGCGAAGGCCTCGGCCTGCATGTCCAGCTGGCTTTCCTCCAGAGACACCTCATACCGCCGGGCCAGATCGTGGACGATCTCCAGATAGACCTTCTTCTGGGGCTTCTGGAAGGTGACGGTCAGGCCGAACCGGTCGCTGAGGGAGATCAGCTCCTCCATGGTATCGTTGACGTGGACATCATCGCCGTCCCGGGCAGAGAAACTCTCCTTGATCAGGTGGCGGCGGTTGGAGGTGGCGTAGACCGCCAGATTGTTGGCCCGGGCCGACACCGAGCCCTCCAGAATGGCCTTGAGGGCGGCGAAATCGTCGTCGTTTTTGGTGAAGGACAAGTCGTCGATGAAGATGATGAACTTCAGCGGGTTCTTGCTCAGCTGATCCACCAGATGGGGGATCTGGTGCAGCTGGTGCTTCTTCAGCTCGATGAGCCGCAGACCCCGGTCGGCGTACTGGTTGGCCGCCGCCTTGACGGTGGAGGACTTGCCGGTGCCGGCGTCTCCGTAGAGCAGGGTGTTGGCGGCGGGACGTCCCTCCACCAGCGCCAGGGTGTTGTCGATGACCGCCTGCCGCTCGGTGTGGTAGCCGCCCAGCTCGGCCAGGGAGATGGCATCGGGGTGCTTGACCGGGGTCAGGACGCCGTTTTCAATGATGAAGGTGGTATATTTGGCGAAGATGCCGTAGCCGTGCTCGTGGATGTGAGCCAGCCGATCGGCGTAGACGGCGGCGAAATCCATCTCACTGACCTGCCAGCGGGGGAGAAAGCCGTCGTAGTCCATGGCTTTGGCCGCGTCCTCGGGGGTCAGGGAGGACAGCTCCTGGAAAAAGGCCAGCTCGTGAGCGGCGCATTCCTCCATGACCGGGTCACAGGGCTTGTCCTCGGCCTTGCGGAGCATGTAGGCGTTTTCGTCCTCCAGTACCGCGTTCAGCAGGTAAACGCTCAGGTCAGTGCCCCGGCGGTACAGCTCGGAAACGAACCCGGCGCAGGAAGCGGGGGAGGGATCCCCGGCAAAGTCCTTCAGGGCGGCAATGACCGGATCCTTCAGCAGCCCCCGGAAGATGCAGAGACTGGAGAGGCCTGCTGCCGTTTTCTGCAGGCAGCGTGTTTTTTCATTCATATGCTTCATTCCTTTTCATTCACAGTGAGCGGACAACAGGTGTCGTTGTATGATATTATAAGTGCAAAATGGAGAAAGGTCAATGGTAGGTTTGCCCGCTTTTGACTTTGTGCTGGAGGTTCTTTTGTCAGATTGGGACGAAAAGGGGAAGTCATTTTTCAGGGGATCCAGGATGGGGCGGCATTTTTTCGTCTGCAGACCGGCGAAAGAGCCAAACTGCCCAGTTTTTTCTCAAAACTTTGGTTCTTCCCTGTGAAGCGGCAAAGGAAATTTCCCGGGAAAAGTCTTGACATCCCTATTAAAAAGCTTTATAATAAGTCCAATAACTCCAATAAAGCAAGGACGGGGACCGGTTCCTTTCGTGCCGGAGCAGAGAGCTGCTGGCTGGTGAAAAGCGGCGCGGCGGAAGGATGACCCATCACCCCTGAGCTGACAGCTGAACGTTCAGTAGGCTGATCCGGTTTACTCCCCGTTACAGGAGGCTGCGTTGTCTGACGCGGACTGAGCGGCCGCTGCGGCGGCAATGAGAGTGGTACCATGGAAGCGGGAGCTTTCATCTCTTTTGGAGATGAAAGCTTTTCTTTTGTCTGTATAAAAGACTCAGGAAAGGATGAAACATATGAATCTGACAGGTGCTGAAATTATTATG
>JAQXNQ010000273.1 GCA_029098085.1 Oscillospiraceae bacterium | reverse complement strand
GATGCGGTGACAATGCCGCAGAGCAGGCCGCTGGCCTTCTGGGTGCGGGTCATGTGCTGCAGAGTCGCCATGCCCCGCTCCCATTCCGGCTCTCCGCCCAGCTTCATCAGGGGATAGGAGGCCATCCCTCCGCCCACCCAGCCCAGCTGCCAGGCATTGAACATGTTATCGTCGGTGCCCACCCGGTAATAGCCTTCGTTGTACCGCCAGTTCCAGTGGTTGTATTTGTCCCGCAGGATGGCAAACTGCACCTCAAAGGGCAGCACGGTCGGGCGCTCATCGTCCAGCCCCATGCACTTGCGGTTTTGGAAGTAAACCTTATAAAACTACTCCATGGTTTCGCAGGGAAACTCCAGCAGCCGGTAGGGAATGGAGAATTCCTGTCCGGCGGAGAAATCCATGCCGGGATCCTTTCCCTCCCGTATGGTATTGCCCCGGTAGAGTCCGTTTTGCCGGAAATGGGGAACCTGCAGCTCCATCCGGCCCCGCTCATAAGCAAGGCCCAGATTCACGCCGCTTACCTCCTGAACGGTGAACAGCAGCAGGCCCTTTTTCTTCTTTTCGGAAAAGACGCCGATGCAGGGGGTGGACACATCGCCGGTGGTGGCTTCGATCCGTCCGCTGCCGTCGGGCTGCAGCCGGATCACATCGGTGATGGTCACCGGCAGGTCGACGGCTGCTTCCTCCAGCGCAAACATGGGCGGATAGATCTTTTTCAGACTGCAGAACCGGTTGCCGTTGTAGCAGCAGGCGGGCAGGAGCACATATTCGCTGCCATCGGCGTCAAATTCCCAGCACAGCCGGAGGGCGTCCTGTTGGGATGCTTCTCCGATCTGAATCCGAATGGCGCCGTTTTCGTTTTTCCAGCGGACGGAGCCGCCGCTGTGACGATCTATTCTGAACATAAAAATGCCTCTTTTCTGACAGATATCGGTTGGATGAACCGCCGGACGATCCTTGTGTCATACCAGTATTTTACAGTATACAGGAAAAAATGCTAACTTTCAACCGGCTTTTGTCTTGAGTTTTCAAGGCTAATCCTATATAATGTAAATAAATCCACTTATGATGGCTCAGGTCGACCGGAGAGGGGGATACCCGTGAAGGCGAAAACGAACGGAAAAACAGCGGTGCTGGTGGCGCTGGTGGTGCTGGCCGCCAGCGCCATCCGGATGGTAACCAGATCCTATGAAGGGGAAACGGTGCTGCGGTTTGTCCGGAGTTCTCTGCACCTCGGTCTGTTCACCGTCTGGGGCCTTTCCCTGAGCCGCCGGGTGGTACAGCGGGAGGTCCGGCGGAATCTCTGCAGCATCGCGGGCCTGGTGGTGTTCTGGCTGACGATTAAGACGCTGAAGTATTATGTGGTGACCAATGTCAACGCTGCCCGGTATATCTGGTACCTGTACTATCTGCCGCTGGTGTATATTCCGCTGCTGATTCTGTTCGCGTCGTTTTATATGGGCAAGGCGGACTCCTACCGGATGCCCCGGAGGATGAACCTTCTATACATCCCCGCCCTGCTGCTGTTTCTGCTGGTCATGACCAACGACCTGCACCAGCTGGTTTTCCGTTTTCCGGCGGACGCTGTGGTGTTTCCTACCGACGACTATACCTACGGCTTTGGCTATTATATGGTGTTCGGCTGGTTCGTGGCCTGCACGGTGGCGGCCTTTGCCCTGATGCTGTCGCATTATAAATCCAACAGAAAATACAAAGAGTTTATTCCTCTGCTGGTATCCCTGTTTCTGACTCTTTTCTTTATTGTCACAATAGGTCTGCGTTTTCCGCTGACCCTGTATCTGGCTGCAGATTTCAGCGTTGGCTGCTGCCTGCTGTTTGCCGCCGTGCTGGAGAGCTGCGTCTATTGCGGACTGATTCCCACCAATACCCGGTACGATGAGCTGTTCGCAGCCGCTGTGGGAAACAATGCCCAGATTGTGGATCAGGATTATCGGGTGCGGTATGCCTCCCGGGAGGCAGCCGGCATTCCGGAGCAGCAGATGCGGCAGGCGGAGCAGCGGACGGTGATGCTGTCCGAGGGGAAGATGCTCCACAACATGCCCATCAGCGGCGGCCACGCCATCTGGACCGAGGACATATCCGAGCTGATCCGGCTGAAGGAGCAGCTGACCGCGGCCCGGGAGGAGTTGATCGAGCGCAGCGCCATACTGCGGTATGAGTACGAGCTGGAGAAGGAGCGCAAAACGGTGGAGGAGCAGAACCGGCTGTATGACCTGCTGACTGCCGCCACCCAGAAGCAGATTGACCGGATTTCCGCTCTGATGAAGGCCTACGAGGCCGTAGGGGAGGATGTGGAGGCGGGCAGGAGGATTCTTTCCCGCATCGCCGTACTGGGCAGTTATGTCAAACGGAAAAAGCATCTGACCCTTTCGGTGTACAGCAGTGTGGATGTGGCGGAGGAGGAGCTGAAAAACGCGCTGGCCGAGTCCATCCGGTATCTCCAGCCCATGGGGGTGCGCTGCACCATGTTTGTGGAGACGGGTCGGCCCTATCTGCCCGGTGAAACGGCGGCGCTGGCCTATGATTTCTTTGAAGCTGCGGTGGAGGCGGCGATGGACAGCCTGTTTGCGATGACGGTGACGGTCAGCGTGGTGTCCGGCATTCTGCGGATCCGTCTGACGGTGGGTTGCCGGGAGGATCTGAGCGTTCTGACGAGGGACTATCCGGAGGCCTGCGCCGAGCGCTCCGATGAGGATGAGTGGAGCCTGATCCTGCCCCTGAAGGGAGGCACCGGAGGATGACCTGTTTCTGTGAGCTGTCGCACGATGAGCAGATGATGCTGATTCTGCTGCTCTGGTTCGGCTGTATGGCCGGAATCATCCTGCTGGTCTACCGGGCTTCTCACCGGCGGGCCGTGGTGCGGATGGTGCTGGATCTGATCCTTCACGCTGCCATGCTGCAGCTGCTGACGGTTCTGGCGGCGACGAACCGGGATATTTCGCCGGGGGTTCATACTCCCGCCTTGCTGCTGGCAGCGGGGATTCTGGCGGAGCTGCTGTACGCCGGATGCAGTCTCCGGTACGAATTTTTGCGGAGCAGACGGGAGATCAACGCCTGGTCCATCAAGGAAACCATGGACGATCTGCCCGTCGGGCTCTGCTTTGCGGATGAGTTGGACCGGGTGGTTCTCTGCAACCGGAAGATGGACGGGCTGTCCCGGATGCTGATTGGCGGGGATCCGCAGACCCTTTCCGCCCTGACCGGTGCCCTGGAGCATCCGCCGGAGAGCAGCGGCGTCGTTCCGCTGCCGGATATGGCGGACTGCTGCCGCTTCCCGGACGGCCGGATCTACCGGTTCCGCCGGGATGAGCTGACCAGCGAGGGGCTGGAAGGGTATGTGCAGCTGACTGCCCACGATGAAACGGAAATCATCGAGGGCAACGTCCGGCTGCAGGACAGCAATACTGCGCTGGAGCGGGTCAACCGCCGGCTTCAAAAGATGTACGAGCGAATGGCGGACGATGTGCGGGAAAAGGAAAGCCTGGAGCTGAAGGTCTATCTGCATGACACCCTGGGCCGGAGCCTTCTGACGGTGCAGGACGTGAAGAACAGCTCCTCCCGGGAGGTCAGGCAGAAGCTGAAGGGACTGAAGGAGGCGGTGAGCATGCTGTCCGCCGGACGTCCCGCCCTGCCGGGCACGCTGGAGCAGGTGCAGCAGGAGGCGGAGCAGCTGGGGGTTCGGGTGACCCTCACCGGCTACATTCCGCCGGATACGGCGGCGGAGCGGCTGATCGCGGCAGCGGTCCGGGAGTGCGTCACCAACTGTATCCGCCATGCCAAAGGCGATGCCGTGTACCTGCGGGTGACCGAGCGGGCGGGACTGCTCCGGGCCGAAATCACCAACAGCGGCGATCCGCCGAAAGGGGAGATCGTCGAGGGCAGCGGTCTTTCCTCCCTGCGCCGGAGCGTGGAGGCTTCGGGGGGCGAGATGCACCTGTCCCACAGTCCCGCCTTTTCCATGGTGCTGTACCTTCCCCGAAAGGAGGATGACGATCTGTGATCAACACGATTCTGGTTGAGGATGACCGCTTCATACAGGAGTATTTTTCCAATATGCTGGCTGCGGACAATGAGTTTTATCTGATCGCTGCCGTCCGGGACGCCTTTGAGGCGGAAAAGCTCTGCGGCGGGAACATCGATCTGGTGCTGATGGATGTGCAGACCCTGCACCGGCACTCGGGGCTGGCGGCGGGCAAGCGGATCCGGGAGGCCTGGCCCCACATCAAGGTGGTGATCACCACCTCTCTGGTGGATCCGGAGGTGCTGGCCCGGGCAAAGGCGGGCTGCGCCGACAGTCTGTGGTACAAGGATCACGGCAGTGATGAGCTGCTGCATGTAATCCGGCGGACGCTGCAGGGGGAGCGGGTCTTTCCGGATGAAGCCCCTCCGGTGGAGCTGGAGCAGATCCTTTCCGGGGACATTGCACCGGTGCAGCTGGAGATTCTGCGCTGCTATATCCGGGGCATGACCTACTCGGAAATCGGGGAGAAATTCGGCATCACCAGCGACGGCGCCCGGTGGCATATCCGGGAGCTGGTGAAGAAGTGCGGCTTCAACAACAAGGAGGAGCTGATCGCCGCCGTCATTTCCAGCAAACTGATCATTACCACGCTGAAGGAAGAGTGAGGAATGGGCGTCCGCCTGACCGGATGACTGTTTTTGCAAAAAAACTGCATTTTCGTTTAAAAAACTCCGGTTCTGGTAGTTACAAATTGTTTAAGAAATGCTATAATGATTTCGTGATAAAATTGACGCTCCCGAAACGCACCGCGTTTTGCAGCAGGAAAGGAGGCGGGATGCGGATTATCAGGCGTACACAGCCGCCCCGCGGGGACACCCCGCATCCGGGGCGCAGCACAGCTCCCATCATGAAGTACAGGAGGAATGACTCAATGAAAGCAAGAAAAATCGGCCGGCTGCTCAGCGCGCTTCTGACGCTCGCCATGCTGCTGACCCTGCTGCCCATGTCGGCTTTTGCGGCTACGTCGGGGGCGGAAATTACGGTTTATAAAACAGACCGTGACGGCAACCCTCTGGAAGGCGCTCATTTTACTTTGGTGCAGCAAGATGCAGCAGAAACCCCTGTTCCCTTTGATGCGTATTCCGATGAGCAAGGCAAAGCTGTTTTTAGCGGGGTACCGGAGGGTTACTATACCCTGAGCGAGGAACATGCTCCCAATGGCTATCTGAAGTCCGACAAGACCTATACGTTATATGTTGTCAATGACGGTGGTGAGAGTAATTCGGAATTTCATGTCTATTGGAATTTCACCGGAATGACTTCTGACCTGGAGCCCTATTCTCCTGTGACCTTTGTCAACGACCCTGTTACTTTCACGGTCAACAAGGTGGATGATCGGGAAGCTCCTGTGGCGGGCGCTGCCTTTGCTCTGTATGTCCGGGATCGTGATGGCGCCGGTTGGATGCCTGAACCCTCCTACGAGGCTAAGTCCAATGCTTCCGGCGCTGCTGTTTTCTCTGCTGTAGCGAATGGCTATTACCTGCTGAAAGAGACCTCCGCTCCCGATGGCTACACCAAGTCCGACGACAGCTACGAGATCTATGTGAACAATGACCGGCCGGATCCGGTCTGGCTCTACAAAGAGGTCGGCTCCAACGGCGAACCCTATGCTCCCGTGACCTTCGTCAACCAGCGCGTCTTCGGTATCGAGGATATTCCCGATCCCATCAGAATCACTGTCAACAAGGTGGATGAGAAGGGCGACCCCCTGCAGGGCGCGACCTTTGCCCTCTACGAGAAGACCTACGCCTCCGACGGCGAAGAAATCGTGGCTCCCGAGCCCGCCTATGAGGCTGTTTCCGGCAAGAGAGGCACTGCTGTGTTCCGCAATGTGGCAGACGGCTTCTACATCCTGAAGGAGGTCTCCGCTCCCGATGGCTATGTCAAGTCCGACGACAGCTATGAGGTATATGTGGACGAGAGCCGCAGGGATCCGGTCTGGCTCTACAAGGAGCCCGGTTCCAACGGCGAGCCCTATGCGCCCGTGACCTTCGTCAACACCTCTGAGGCCGCTGCCCCCGGCTCTCAGCCCGCCGAGCCCTCCGCTCCCGGTTCTGAGCCTGCCGGCCCCTCCGCTCCCGGTTCTGAGCCCGCCGGCCCCACCGAGCCCACGGTCCCCACCGAGCCCGGCCCTGACGACACGGATGTTCCCATCGCCAATCCGCCCAAGACCGGCAACGGCGTTCTGGCTTCCGGCGCCGCCCTGACAGGTCTGCTCTGCTGCGCCGCAGCGGTTGTCCTGTACGGCAAAAAGAAGAAATAAGCGGCGCATTGCTTCGTGATGCTCCGGCGGAGGCCTGCGGCATATACTGGCTGCAGGCCTCCTGTGTTTTCAGGTTTTGTGCGGAAACCTCCGCTTTCGGTAGTTACAGACAGAATTTCGTCGTTTATAATTGAAATAGCTGGTAACGATGCAGGTAAGCTGTATCCATCGACAGACTTCCGAAGGCGCTCCGTGTGAGCTCTGAAAATCAGAAAGGCGGTGATAGAATGCGCAGGATTGTGCTGGATATGCAGAGCGGGATTTTTGCCAAGGCAATCCAGCGGACATTGCTGCAGGAGCTGGATGATTGTCAGATCATCATCTCCGAGCATCCGGATAAAACCGTGCAGCGGTGCAGCCTGTTCAAGCCCTATGCCCTGCTGATGGAGGCAACCGGCTATACGCCCTGGCGGCTGGAGGAACGGCTGGTTATCTGCGAGAAGGTCCGGAGAAATGATCCGTCCTGTAAGGTGGTCATCCTGGTGGATGACGTGGCGGATCAGGAGCTGGCGGAACGGGTGACGGCGGCCAAACGGGACGGAAAAATCGACGCCTTCCTGTTTGGCACCGTGACGGACCGGTACCTTGCCGCTGTCATGGACAGTCTGTGATCCGGAGACGGCTCCGGAGGCGTCCGTCTGGAAAACATTCAAATGTCTGTTTATTCTGTTGATTTTGAAAGGAGAACTGAATCATGGGACTTATTCAAGCTGCAATCGGTGCTGCCGGCGGCGTGCTGGCGGATCAGTGGAGAGAATACTTTTACTGTGAAGCACTGCCTGCCAACATCCTGGCGGTCAAAGGTCAGAAACGGGCCGGAAGCCGTTCCAGCAACACCAAGGGAAGCGACAACATCATCTCCAACGGCTCCATCATCGCCGTGGCGGACGGCCAGTGCATGATGATCGTGGAGCAGGGCAAGGTCGTGGACTTCTGCGCGGCTCCCGGCGAGTATACATATGACGCCTCCACCGAGCCGTCCATTTTTACCGGCGACCTGGGCGAGAACGTCAAGGCCGTCTTTGCCAGCATCGGCAAGCGGTTTACCTTCGGCGGCGAGGCCCCCAAGGATCAGCGGGTTTACTATTTCAACACCAAGGAGCTGATCGGCAACAAGTACGGAACGCCTTCTCCCGTGCCCTTCCGGGTAGTGGATCAGCGGGCCGGCATCGACATCGACATCGCCATCCGCTGCTTCGGCGAGTACTCCTACCGGGTTTCCAACCCCCTGCTGTTCTACACCAACGTCTGCGGCAATGTGGAATCCGGCTATGACCGGAGCCAGCTGGACAGCCAGCTGAGAACCGAGCTGCTGACCGCTCTGCAGCCCGCCTTTGCCAGAATCTCGGACATGGGCATCCGTTACTCCGCTCTGCCCGGCCACACTCAGGAGCTGGCGGACGCACTGAATGAGGTGCTGTCCTCCAAGTGGCGGGATCTGAGAGGTCTGGAGATCGTCTCCTTCGGCGTTTCCAGCGTCAAGGCGTCCGAGGAAGACGAGCAGATGATCAAGGAAATGCAGCGCAACGCCGCCTTTATGGATCCCACCAGAGCCGCCGCTCATCTGGTCGGCGCCCAGGCCAATGCCATGCAGAACGCCGCCTCCAACCAGAGCGCCGGCCCCGCCATGGCCTTCATGGGCATGAATATGGCCGGTCAGGCTGGCGGCATGAACGCCCAGAGCCTGTACCAGATGGGACAGCAGCAGGCTGCTGCCGCTCCCGCAGCGCCCGCCGCCCCTGCTCCTGCTGCCAACGCCTGGACCTGCCCGTCCTGCGGCGCGCAGGCCACCGGCAAGTTCTGCCCTGAGTGCGGCGCCAAAAAGCCTGAGCCCAAGCCCGCCGGGGACAGCTGGACCTGCCCCTCCTGCGGCGCAGTGGTGACCGGTAAATTCTGCCCCGAATGCGGCACCAAAAAACCCGAGCCCAAGCCCGACGGCTGGACCTGCCCGACCTGCGGTGCAGTGAACAAGGGCAAGTTCTGCGCGGAATGCGGTACCAAAAAGCCTGCCGGCGTTCCCCAGTACAAGTGCGACAAATGCGGCTGGGAGCCTGCGGACCCCACCAAGCCTCCGAAGTTCTGCCCCGAGTGCGGCGACCCCTTTGACGACGGAGACATTCAGTGAAGCTCAGGAAAATCCTGCTGGCTGCAATGGCCATGATCCTGATGGGCGGCGTATGCGGATGCGCCGCCCCCTCGCCGGAGCCGGACAGCCCAAAGAAGCTCTGGAACGTCATACTTGAGCTGGCGGGCAAGGATTCGAACGGCGGCACGGAGCATTCGGATGATTCCGGCGGCGAAGAAATCGGGATGCTGGATGGAAATTATACCTACGTGGACAACAATGCGCTTCTGCAGGTGATTGCGGGTGAATGGGTCAGCGCGGACGGCTGCTGGACGCTGACACTGGATGAGGACTGCGGCGTGCTGCTGACCCTGAATGGCAAGGCAGTGCTGGAGGATACCGTGAGCTTTATCTATCTGCAGCCGGGCTTTGTCGCGGAGACGGAGTTTTCTCTGCAGACTGAGACGCTCACCTGCGATGACGGCAGCTCCCTGGGCGAGGTTCGCTTTTTCTGCCATCAGGCCGATAAAAAAGGCGGCAGCGGAAGGCTGCAGCTGGATATCACCGGGGCCGACGGCGGGGACGAGACCCTTGTATTCACCAAAACGGCGCCATGACCCTTGAAGGAGGATCCATATGGGATTATTTGATGCGTTTAAGAAAAAGAACTGCTCCATCTGCGGCGGTGAGATCGGCCTTCTGGGAAACCGCAAGCTGGAGGACGGCAATATGTGCAAGGCCTGCGCGGCCAAGCTGTCTCCCTTCTTCAGCGACCGGCGCAGCAGCACGGTGGCAGAGATTAACGAGCAGCTGGCCTACCGGGAGGAAAACCGGCAGGCGGTGGCTGCGTTCCACACGACCCGCTCCCTGGGCGAGGGCATGAAGATCCTGCTGGATGAGGATGCGGGCAAGTTTATGGTGACCCGTGCCCGGAATCTGGCGGAGGCCAACCCCGATGTGCTGGATTTCTCCCAGGTCACGGGCTGCGATCTGGATGTGGAGGAAGATTCCTCCGAGGAAAAACGCAAGGACAGCGAGGGCCGGATGGTCAGCTACAATCCGCCCAGGTACATCTTCAGCTATGATTTTCATGTGATCATCCGGGTCAATCATCCTTACTTCAACGAGATCCGCATTCAGCTGAACTCCTCCGGCGTGGTGCTGAACCCCGACAATCCCCTGCCGCAGGTTCGCAAGCCCAATCCCCGCACCAATCCGGACTATGTGGAGTACGATGCCATGGCCAAGGAGATCAAGCGGGTGCTGACCGGCGTCCGGCAGCAGGTTCGGGCGGAAGCCAGGGCCGCTGCCGCTCCGAAGCAGGCTGTCACCTGCCCCTGGTGCGGTGCGACCACCACGCCGGATGCGTCGGGCTGCTGTGAGTACTGCGGCGGATCGGTCAACGGATAAACAGCTCTCCGTGGCGGGGGAGGGGGCGCTCTGTCCGCTTCTCTGCCCGCCGGCCGAGCTTCTTCCACGGGAAAGGGAATTGACATGCCTGCACAAGTAACCAACTATCAATGCCCCGCCTGTACCGGGCCGCTGCACTTTTCCAGCAGCTCCGGCAAGCTGGAGTGCGACTACTGCGGCAGCTCCTTTGAAGTCGCTGAAATCGAGGCGCTGTACGCCAAAAAGGACGAGGCTGCCGCGGCGGCTGCGCAGCCGGCCCAGCCGGTACGGGATGAACGGACTGTGAACCGGGGCCCGGACGATGAAATTGAGGATGAGGTCATCCAGGACCGGGCCGAGGAGGAAAAGGATCCGGAGGCCCAGTGGATTGACGACAGCGCGGACGATCTGGAGGAGCCCTTTTCCGGCAGCACCGACTGGGGCGGAGAGGCTGAGGGCATGCATGCCTACAGCTGTCCTTCCTGCGGCGCGGAGCTGATCTGCGACGCCACAACGGCGGCCACCTCCTGTCCCTACTGCGGCAATCCGACCATTGTACCCGGTCAGTTTGCCGGTGCGCTCCGCCCGGATTTTGTTATTCCCTTCAAGGTGAGCCGGGAAGAGGCGGTTCAGACGCTGAAAAAACACTACAAGAAGAATTTCTTCCTGCCGAAGGTCTTTTCGGAGCAGAATCACATTGAGGAAATCCGGGGCGTCTATGTGCCCTTCTGGCTGATGGACGCTTCGGTGTCGGGAGACGCCGAGTTTCACGGCAGGCGGGTGACGGTTCACCGTTCGGGCGACTATGAGATCACCACGACCCGGCATTACCAGGTGTCCCGCGGCGGCTCGGCGGATTTTGTCCGCGTCCCCGTGGATGGCTCCAGCAAGATGCGGGACGATTACATGGATTCTCTGGAGCCCTTTGATTACAGCGAGCTGAAGCCCTTTTCCACCGCCTATCTGCCGGGGTATCTGGCGGATAAATACGACGTGGGCGTCAAGGAAAGCGGCAAGCGGGCCGACCGCCGCTGCAAGCAGTCCATGGCGGATCTGCTGCAGCAGGATGTGACCGGCTATACCTCTGTCACGCTGAACAGCATGAAGTCGAGCATTCGCCACGGCAAGGTGCAGTATGCGCTGCTGCCGGTGTGGATGCTCAGCACCCGCTGGAAGGATCAGACCTATCTCTTTGCCATGAATGGCCAGACCGGCAAATTCATCGGCGAGATGCCCACCTCCAAATCGAAATTCTGGTCGGTGACAGCATTGGCGATGGCTCTGCTGACGGCGCTCTTTTACTGCACCGGCATCGCCCGGGGAATCCTGAACATGATTTCCTGGCTGGGAGCCTGAGAGGAGGGGACAGCATGAAACGATTGATTTCTTTATGCTCGGCTTTTCTGCTTCTCTTCTGCTTCTGCCTGCCGGTGTCTGCAGCAGACGGGGACGGGATCCCCTATATCTGCGATACGGTTCCGCTGCTGAGTGAGGAGGAATGGACGGATTTTGAGGAGCAGGCTGCCGGGCTTTCGTCCCAATATCAGTGCGCCATCTATTTTGTCACGGTGGACGATTACACCGACTACGGAAGCGGCTCAGTCTACGACGTGGCCAAAACGATTTACACCAAAAACGATCTGGGCTGGGGAGACAGCAAAAGCGGCATCCTGCTGCTTCTGTCGATGGAGGACCGGGACTATGCGCTGATTGCCTACGGATACGGCAATACCGTTTTGACCGACTACGGCAGCGAGTACATGAGCAACCGGTTCCTGGACGATTTTGCGGAGGATGACTGGGCAAGCGGCTGCAGCGATTATCTGGATACCTGCTCCACCTTCCTGAAAATGGCCGGCGAGGGGAAGCCCTTCGATGTGGGCTCCCAGACCAGCAAGGGCATGGTTTTCCTGGTCAGTCTGGTGCTGGGGGCGGCCGTGGGCTATCTGATCTGCCGGACCTGGCGTTTCCAGGCCAGACAGGCGGTTCATGAGGCGGCCAACGCCGAAGGGTATCTGCAGGCCGATGGACTGAATATCACCAGCCGCAGCGACTGCTACACCCACACCACCCGGACCAGCAGGAAGATTGCGTCCTCTTCGTCCAAATCCGGCGGAACCACTGTTGACAGCAGCGGCTTTTCCGGCAGAAGCGGAAAGTTTTAGGGTCCGTTACAGTACAAGGAGGATACACCATGAAATTTTGCAGCAATTGCGGTGCGCAGCTGCCGGACGGAGTCAAATTCTGTACCGAGTGCGGACAGAGAATCCAGGAAGCCCAGCAGCCCTCTGCACCGGCGTATACGCCCCCTGAGCAGGACTACACCCCTCCCGCTCAGCAGGGCTACACCCCTCCCGCTCAGCAGGGCTACACCCCTCCTGCCCAGCAGGGCTACACCCCTCCTGCCCAGCAGGACTACACCCCTCCTGCCCAGCAAGACTACACCCCTCCCGCTCAGCAGGGCTACACCCCTCCTGCCCAGCAGGGTTACACCCCTCCCGCTCAGCAGAACGACACGCCCCCTGCCCAGCAGGGCTACACGTCTCCCGCTCAGCAGGGTTACACGCCTCCCGCTCAGCAGGGCTACACGCCTCCCGCTCAGCAGGGTTATTATACTCCTCCCACCCAGCAGACCCCGCCTCAGGAAAAGGGCGGCTTTGCCCAGCTGACGCCAGAGGACGGCAAGGGAAAGGGTTCTTCGGGCAAGTCTGCGGGAGCACCTCCGGCCGGCACTTCCCCCGGCGCGCCGAAGCAAAAGAAATCCGGCGGCAAAAAGGGCCTGCTGATCGCCGTGATCGGCATCGCGGCAGCGGTGGTGATCGCGGTCGTGGTCGGCCTTGTCCTGGTGCTGGGCGGAAAGGCCAAGGCGGATCCCAATCTGGGACGCTATGAGAGCGTTTCCTGCGTGGTGGATGGCAAGCAGCAGAAGCCGGACGGCGAATGGCTGGAGCTGAAAGTTGGCGGAAGGGTCAAGCTCTGCATTCTGGGCGAGACCTTCAGCGGCAAATGGACGCTGGATGGAGAAAAGCTCACCATCAAGCAGGGCTCGGATACCTTTACGGGAACCCTGAAGGACGGCGTTGTGACCATTGAATTCGCTGGACTGGTTTATACCTTCCAGAAGGAAGGAACCGCTTCCGGCCCGTCGGGGACCTCCGGCACCACCTCTTCCGGCACTTCCGGCACCACCTCCACCGGTACGGCTGCCGGCACAGAGGCCGGCTACTGGACGCTGCTGCGCTGCGACAGCGACGATCCGGGACGGGCCCTGGATGAGGCCACGGTGAAGGAGTATAAGGAACTGGGTCTGGAGTTCTATGTCAATCTGAAGGCAGACGGCACCGGTGAGATGGTGTTTGGCGAACCTATGTCCCTGACCTGGGGCAACGGAAAAATCTCCGCCACCGATCCGGAAGGCACCACCGACCTGACCTATACGATGAAGGACGATCAGCTTCTGGTGAAGATGGACGGCGACACCCTGGTCTACGTCCGCGGCGAGGGCACTCCTCCCACAGCCGGCACCGTTCAGGCCGGCGGCAGCAATGGCAGCGAACCCGATCCGGTCGATACGACGGACTGGTGGGGCGGCGGCTGGTACGGCTGGTGGGTGATTGACTCGGCAGAAGGCGCTGCGGGAGAACTGGCCGGCTCCTGCTGGGATGTCTGCGCGGCGATTGAGGTCTACGCCGATGAAACCGGCTATATTGAGATCTGGGACGACACCTGTGAGCCCGGCGGATGCATCGGCTATGCGACGATCGGCTTTTATACCGGCGTGACGGAAGCCGGATCCTTCATGTCCGAAACCGGCAATTTCCTTGGCTGTGAGATGGAGTATGCTGACTGGATTGTGGATCCCGGCCTGTCGGATGTCAGCGAGTTGGACCACATGATCTGCATTTCGGGAGACTGGTCTGATCCCGAGGGCAGCAGCCTGAGCTACTCCATCTATCTCCGGCCTTGGGGCATGGACTGGGAGGATGTAAAGACGGCGGACACCACTTATATGCCCTATGACGACATGATGCCGCTGTATTATGAGGACTGGTATCTGCCCAAAATCAAGGCGGGCGAAGAGATGCCCGAGTCCTTCGGCATGTACGAATAATGCTGCGCATTCTGAAAAACGGCCATTGGTTCCGGAGCAGCGTATGCTGCGCTGCTCCGGACACGGGAGGAAATGCAATGAAACGTTTGACGGCGCTGGCACTGGCGGCGTCTTTGCTGCTGAGCCTTTCCGGCTGTGGAGATACGAACGGTACCGGCCTGAAGGACCTGATTGACCAAACCCAGAGCGGAGCATCCAGCGAGCCGGTCAGCTCTTCCGGTGAGCAGAGCGGTTCCAAAAAGCCGGCTCCGACCTCCTCCGGACAGGAACCGGACGATCCGCAGTCCGCTTCCGGAGAGACGCAGGAGACGGGGAAGTATGAGCGGTTTGCGCTGCTGGAGGGTGTATATCGTCTGGACAGTGGGGAAGAAAACCCTGAGTTTGAGGAAATCCTGCAGATTCATGCCTTTGGCGATGTACTGCTGCTGGAATACGGCGGCTGTATGCCCGGACAGTATGAAAATCCGATGTATGTCAGCATGGATGAGTTCTGGCCGGATCCGGAAACCACGCCGGAGGCGGAGCCCCTCTGCGCCATGGGAATGGCTCAGAGCTACTCTTCCGGCTACTCTCTGACCGCATACAGCAGCGGAGCGAAGGAATGCTGGGCTGCGATGAAGGAAAACGGCGTCGTTCTGAGCCGGGGAGAAGATCCGGCGAAGGAGTATGTGCTGGATTCCTCTCTGACCGGCCTGCATCCACAGACGGAGGAGCTGCTCGCCCAATTGAAGCAGCAGGTCAGTGATCCGCAGCGAAGTGAAGACGTTGTCGGTCAGTGGACAAAGCATACGGAGGAGTATGTCTCGCTGCTGTCCTTTGAAGAAGACGGCTCGATGATCTATTTTTATCAGGAGAAGCATAAGCCCGCCAAAGCCTTTACCGGCGCGTGGGTCTATGACGGCCGCAGCAAACAGATTCAGTGCCTGGGAGAGTGGATCGGCGAATCCAATGATCTGGGGCCCGTCACTCTGTCGCTGAGCTGTGCTGTGGAAGGAGACGCTCTGTCTGCATCAGATCTTTACGGCGATGTCTTTATCCAGCCGGAGAATGATTTTTCCCGGTGCAGCGAAGCCTTCACGACCGGATTTTCCACGGATGCGCTGCTTTGCCGGATCGGCGAGGGTGCCCTGCTGGAAGGCACATATACCGATGCGGACGGGAAGCAGCAGAGATATTCCTACTGTCTGCCCTTTATCTACGATGCGGACGGCTTCCCCGAGCTGCTTGCCATCAACGAGGATATCGACCAGTACTTCGGCCAGGCTGCCTGGGATGATACGGCCAATGCCGAAAACGGCGGTGAGGTTTTCCATACCGAGATCAATTACATTACCGGAGAATGGAACGGCATACAATCCCTGATGATCTGGAGCCGGACCATTCAGGACCGCACCTTCGTTGCAGCCTATAACTATGATGTGAACACCAATAAACGTCTGTCCACTGCGGAGGTGGTCAAGCGGATGGGCCTTTCGGAGAAGGAATTCCTGGATGCCCTGCAGGCTGCAGCGGAGACCTTTTTCATGGAAGAAAACGCGGGGCATGCCGATGACACGCGTTATGATGAAGCCCTGAACTGGACCCTCTCCAGTGAAGCTGTCAATATGGACCGGCCGGTTTTCGTCGATGATAACGGCGAGCTTGCGGTGGCGGCTTGTATTGGATCCCTGGCAGATGAGGACTACTGGAATTATCAAGCCGACTGGTATTATCAAATCCTGTATCCGTTTTCCGGAGCTGCAGGCTAAAAGGAGGAACCATTATGCAGATCACCCTGTACACATTCCCCACCAATCCGGCGGAATACACTTCTGCCGACCTTTCCCGCCCGGAGACCACCTGTGCCCTGTTTCTGGCTGCTGCGAAGCTGTTTGATCAGGACAAGGACGCCGGTACGGCCGCCATGAACGCTCTGCGGGGCCCGAGACCCATGAGCGGTTATGATGTGCAGTTCCTGCGGGACCGTCTGCGGGGTAAGAGCTATCTGCCGCTGGCCTATTTTGACGGCGCCACGCCTCAGAACGGCTACACCCCCACGCAGCCCTACACGCTGCAGGTGCTGCCTGATCCCAGACCGCAGGACGTTGAGCCCGGCTATCTCCGCGTTTATCTGAAAACGACGGGCGCGGATTCTCCCCGTCCCATCAAGCTGCGTCAGAAGGGCAATTACTGGTACCTGTGGGAATACTCCAGCATTCTGTCCGGCATCCGCATGCCGGCAGCGGAGGATTCCTGGGCGTAAATCATTCGGTTGCGGCATAAAAACGGCCGGAGGTACTGCCTCCGGCCGTTTTTGCGTGCGTTTATTCCTGTCTATCCGCCATGGCGATGGCTTCCGGCGTGATGGGCAGCTCCCGGTGCCAAACGCCGGTAGCCCGGTAGATGGCGTGGGCGATGGCGGGGGCCGGGGTATTGATGACAATCTCACCGATGGATTTGGCTCCGAAGGGCCCGGTGGGCTCATAGCTCTGCTCAAATTCCACCTGCAGCCTGCCCATGTCCAGACGGGTGGGCAGCTTGTACTGCATGAAGGAGGACTCGATGGGGAGGCCGCTGGCGTTATAGGTCACATTCTCCATCAGGGTGTGGCCGATGCCCTGGACGATACCGCCCTCGGCCTGAATCCTGGCCAGGGCCGGGTTGATGGGAATGCCGCAGTCCACCACCGCCTTGTAGTCCAGAATGGTCACCAGACCGGTGAGCCTGTCCAGCTCAATCTCCACCATACCGACCATGAAGGGGGGCGGAGAGACAGGGGAGGAGTGGGTGGCCGTAGCTTCGGCGGCGGTCAGGCTGCCCGCCTGGGTCCGGTAGGCGATGTCGGTCAGGGAGACGGTCTGCCCGGTGCTGCTCCGGCGAACCAGATCGCCTTCGAAGATCATTTCCTCTGCGCTGCAGCCCAGCATCTCCGCAGCGATGGCGCAGAGCCGGCTTTTCAGCTGGGTGCAGGCCTTTTCCACAGCCTTGCCGGTGATATAGGTGGTGGAGGAAGCGTAGGAGCCGGAATCGTAGGGAGAGGCGTCGGTGTCCGCGCCGAAGACCGCCACGTCATCCACCTCGCACTCCATGAATTCGGCCACCATCTGAGCCAGAATCGTATCGCAGCCGGTGCCCATGTCCGCCGCGCCGATGATCAGGTTATAGGTGCCGTCCTCGCTGAGCTTGACGGTGGCGGAGCCCACATCCACGCCCGAGATGCCGCTGCCCTGCATGGCCATGGCCACACCGGCGGCGCGCACCTTTCCGTCTCCCATATCCCGAACCGGATATTTTTCCTCCCAGCCGAAGATCTGCCGGCAGTGCTCCATGCAGCGATCCAATGCGCAGGCGTTGGCCAGCTCGCCGTAATAGGCGGGCATGACCATGCCTTCCCGAACCATATTCCGGTCGCGGAGAACGGTGGGATCCATGCCCAGCCGCTCCGCCAGCTCGTTGACGGCGGATTCAACCGCAAAAATGCCCTGAGTCGCGCCGTAGCCGCGGTAGGCGCCCGCCGCCTGATGGTTGGTGTAGACCACGTCATAGCTGAAGCGGTAAGCCTCCAGTGAGCCGCTGTACAGGGGAATGGACTTGTGACCGGACAGGCCGACGGTGGTGGGGCCGTGTTCGCCGTAGGCGCCGGTGTTGGACAGGGTGTACAGATCCAGCGCCCGGATTTTGCCGTCTTGATCGGCGCCCAGCCGCACCCGGATTTCCATCTCATGCCGGGGAGAGCCGGCGATCTGGGCTTCCTCCCGGGTATAGGTGATCTTGGCGGGCCGTCCGGTTTTCAGGGTGACAAAGGCGGGATAGACCTCACAGACCGCCGTCTGCTTGGCGCCGAAGCCGCCGCCGATGCGAGGCTTTTCCACCCGGATGCGGCTCTTGGGAATGCCCAGCGCCCGGGACAGGATGCGCCGGGTGTGGAAGACGATCTGGGTGGAGGAGATCACATGGAGCCGCCCGTAGCGATCCAGCTCGGTATAGGTGATGAAGGGCTCCATCATGGCCTGGTTGAAGGCCCGGGTGTGGTAGGTGCGGTCGATGACCAGGTCACAGTCGGCCAGAACACCGTCTACATCGCCGTCCCCGCTGCTGCCGCTGGCCACCAGATTCCGCCGGTTGTCGCCGCCCACCTCGCAGGGAGGCTCCCAATCCTCCTCCGGATGCACCAGCGTGGCACTGTCTTTGGCGGTGCGGAAATCCAGTACCGCTTCCAGCACCTGGTACTTCACCTTGATCAGCTTCATGGCCTTCAGAGCGGCCTTTTCGGTTTCGGCGGCGATGATGGCTACCGCGTCTCCGCTGAACCGCACATGACGGTCGAGGATCAGCCGGTCATAGGGGGAAGGTTCGGGAAAGGTCTGACCGGCGATGGCAAAACGGGTTTGGGGGACATCCTCCCAGGTGTAGATGTCCACGACGCCGGGCACCTTTTTGGCTACGGCGGTGTTGATTTCCTGCACAATGGCGTTGGCGTGGGGGCTGCGCAGGATTTTCACCGCCAGCGCGTCCCGGGGGGTGATGTCATCGGTATAGACGGGCCTTCCCAGCAGAAGCTGCATGGAGTCCTTCTTGCGGACGGCCTTGCCGACGGCTTTATACGGTTTCTGTTCCATGAGAGCCTCCTTTGCTTTTGCGGCTGCTGAGATAGGCGCGGATGCCCCGGAGCTGTCCGTCATAGCCGGAGCAGCGGCAGAGGTTGCCCGCCAGATAGGCTTTGATCTCGTCGTCGGTGGGATCGGGATTTTCCCGCAGCAGGGCGATGGTATTCATGACAAAGCCGGGGTTGCAGAAGCCGCACTGATCGGCGCCCTGGTCGGCGATAAAGCCGACGAAATCCGCGGCCTCCTGCTGCAGCCCCTCCAGCGTCTGGATGCTGTGTCCATCGGCCCGGGCGGCCAGCATGGAGCAGGACAGAATGGGCGTGCCGTCCATCAGCACGGTGCACAGGCCGCAGTTGGAGGTGTCGCAGCCCCGCTTCACACTGTAACAGCCGTGATCTCTCAGAAAGTCCAGCAGAATGGTGTCGGCGTCACACTGGGCGGAAATCGCTTTTCCGTTGAGTTTCAACTTGATGTCCATTTACATTCCTCCCAGTTCTTTTGCGGCCCGCTCCACAAGCACCCGGATCAGATGGGTGCGGTAGGCTGCGTTGCCGCGAATATTGCTGTCCACGGGGGCGTTTTCCGCCACATAGGCGGCAAAGGCCTTTCCATCGGGCATCAAGCCCAGTTCATCCCGGATGACCACGGCCTTGGCAGGCCGCGCGCCGATGACCGCCCGGTATTCCCCGCCAATATTCGACAGGGCGCAGGTGATGACCGGGAAATCCGTCCGCTGATTGCGCATGGCGGTGTAGACCACCTCGCCGGGAGTTTTCTTCACAATCAG
>JAQXNQ010000272.1 GCA_029098085.1 Oscillospiraceae bacterium | reverse complement strand
GCAGAAATCTTCTGCGGAAACCGTCTCCCGAAAAAGCAGCATCTGTTCCATCAGACTGCTGCGCAGCCGAAGCAGCGTGTCGATGGCCGCACCGAAGGTTTCCCGCTTTTTCAGCTGCAGCTGCATGGTACGGTTCAGCTCCGACCATTCCCTGTTCATGTCGGCATCTCTCCTTATCTGCAGAATGGCAGAAGGTTTCAGACTTCCATATGTAGCCGTTTTTCATATCACATCCCCTGCAGCAGTCCCAGAATCAACAGGTGCACGGGGTAAAACCCGTAACAGATGTACTGCCAGACGCGGCTGTGAGGCCCCTGCCTTCCCCGGTACAGCCAGATGGGGATCAGCGCCAGCAGCGCAAAGCCCTGCTGCACCAGATAGAAGGTGTGCCCGGCCAGCTGCAGCTCGTAGCTGTAGCCGCCGATCATCTCCAGATTGATCCAGGCCAGGGCCAGCGCCTGTCCCAGCAGACAGGGCCAGCTCCTCCCCCGGAGGAAATAGAAGACCAGCACCGTCAGCACACCGGCAAAATGGTAATCGGTCATGGCCGCCAGCCCCAGCAGGGGGCCCAGCAAAGCGGTGGCCGCCGCCGTCAGAATCCGCACCGGCAGCTTTCCGGTGCCCCGCGCCTTTTCATTCAGATAAATCAGCAGGATGCCGATGAGAAAGGTCCACAGCACGTTCTGATGAAACGGATAGAAAACGCCGCCGCCCACAACCAGATTGAAGGGGATCTCGGACAGCAGCGCAAACACCAGCAGCCGTCCGACGTACCGCTTCAGACTGCGGGTGTGAAAATACCCTTCCACAATCAGGAAGGCAAAAATGGGAAAGGCCAGCCTGCCCACGCAGGTCAGCCACTCATTCCCGGGCACAACGGTGGCCCAGAGGTGGTCGCACAGCATGAACAGCATGGCCATGAGATGCAGGGAAAAAGAGGTGGTTTCAGGCAGAAGCCGTCTGATTCTTTTCATCATTTGTCTCCAGGGCTGTCACGAAAACAGCAGATCGTACCGAATGGTGGTGTTGAACATGGCCCGAACCCGGACGGGATCCCCGGTCAGGGACAGAATCCACATGAGCTTGGCCACGGCGGCCTCCAGCGTCATGTCCCGACACTCCAGCAGCCCCAGCTTCTCCTTGGCCAGGTGACCCACCTCATAGACGGTCATATCGCTGCCCTCGTGGATGACCTGGGTGGCCATGACTACGATCTTGCCCTTCTGCACCAGCCGCTCCACCTCGGACAGGAAGCTCCGCTCCCCGTCGTCCGGCAGGCCGCCCACGCCGTAGCCCTCGATGATAAAGGCGTCGTACCGATCCTCGATGAAGGAGAGGATGTCCGGCTGGATGCCGGGGATCAGCTTGAGCAGAAAAACCCGGCTGTTCAGGCTGTGGTAAAAGGCGGGACGCCCGGAGCAGTCGGAGGTGATATAGTGGACGATCCGCCCGTCCTGGATGCTGGCCAGATAGGGAAAATTGATGCTGGAGAAGGCATTGTAGCTCTTGGCCCGCATCTTCCGGGCCCGGGTACCGGCGATGACCTTGCCCCCGAACACCACCGACACATCGTGAGCCTTCCCGCAGCAGGCGTACCGCAGGCTGTCGGTCAGGTTGATGCGGGCGTCGGTATTCTCCATATCGATGGGCTTCTGGGCGCCGGTGATGATGATGGGCTTGGGGGAATTCTGGATCAGGTAGGACAGAGCCGCCGCCGTAAAGGCCAGGGTATCGGTGCCGTGGCAGATGACAAAGCCGTCGTAGCTGTCATAGCGGGCCTCGATGGCCTCCGCCATCATGACCCAGTGTTCCGGCAGCATGTTGGTGCTGTCCAGATTCAGCAGCTGCAGGCTGTCCACCTGACAGAACTCTCTGGCGTCCGGCACATAGTCCAGCAGCTCCTCCGACAGAATCAGGGGCGCGAGGCCGTTGTCCGTCCGCTTGGAGGCGATGGTGCCGCCGGTGGCGATCAGCAGAATTTTCTTCATGAGTCACCGTTTCCTTTCCAGCGCCCCGCAGAGATGGGGGAAGCTGTGGATGGTGGGGACGATCTCCCCCGCCCGGTCCATGGCTTCATACTCCTCCCGGGTCACCCAGCGGAAGTCCACCGTCTCCCCCTCCTGCAGGGTAACGGCAGGACTGCCCTCCACAAAGAACAGCCAGGTATCCAGAAAATCGTTTTTCCGCTTTTCACTGCAGAGGAAGATGGGGTGCAGCCCCTGCAGACAGATGCCGGTTTCCTCTCCGGTCTCCCGGATCGCCCCCTGCAGACTGTCCTCTCCCGCCACCACCGAGCCGCCGGTGGTCTCCCACCAGCCGCCGTAGGGCTTGCGGGGATCCCGCCGGGTCAGCAGAATACGGCCGTCCTCCCGGACAACCCAGATATTGACCACCAGATGGTACTCTCCCTCCGGAATCGGCAGGCCCCGCTGCTGCAGCCGGCCGGTGGGCACCCGCTCTTCGGTATAGACATCCCAAAGTTCAGCCATGTTTTTCTCCTTTCCCGAATGAGACTCAGTAGAAATAATTCTGCACAATGGCAATGACCGTGCTGTACAGGAAGGTCAGCACCCACAGGCCGATGAAAATCAGGGTGGACCAGTGGGCGATGGCGCAGCTCAGCTGGCTCCGCAGCTTGATGACCGGCGACCGCCACTTGAGGATGGGGGTCAGCTCTTTGCCGTACAGGATCAGGAAGATCAGCCCGACACCCAGGAAAATCACGGCGTAAATGATGTAGCCGATCCAGTACAGGGCCAGGTTATCCTGCGGAAGCACCGCATCCAGCACCATGGACAGGATGTTGTTGACAATATGCGCCAGCATGGCAGGCAGGATGGAGCCGGTGCGGATGGTCAGCAGCGCCAGCATGACGCCCAGCAGGAAGGGCAGGAAAACCTGCGCGATATTCTGATGGAACAGGGTGAAGAGCAGCGCCGAGAAGATCACCGCAAAGGACACGCCGTGCTTCTGCAGCGCCTTCAGGATGAAGCCGCGGAAGATCAGCTCCTCCAGAACGGGACCGATCAGGCAGACATAGAGCAGCACCAGCACGCTGGCCGCCGGTTCGTTCCAGTCCAGCCTGAAATCCGGCAGGTACAGAGGAAAATGGATGAGGTCCAGAAAGGTCAGCAGGATGATGCTGCAGACCTGTCCCACCACGCCGATGCCCACGCAGCCGAAGATGCCCAGCGTGGTGAAGCCGGCGTCCATCCGGTTATGGCCCAGTATCCGGGAGAAGGGCGTTTTCAGCACCCGCCAGGCCACCAGAATGACGGC
>JAQXNQ010000271.1 GCA_029098085.1 Oscillospiraceae bacterium | reverse complement strand
GCCTCCTCCGGGGTGATTCTGAACCGGGAAAGCAGACCGGGATAGGCCTCCCGCAGCCAGCAAAGCAGCCGTATGGCCAGCAGCTCGGTGTCCAGCACCTGATCCTTGACGGCGCCGGTAAAGGCCAGCCTCTCCCCCACGGCGGGGTCGTCGAACTTGGGCCAGAGGACGCCGGGCATGTCCAGCAGCTCCAGATCCCGGCTGATGGTGACCCACTGCTTGCCCCGGGTGACGCCGGGACGATCCTCTACCTTAGCCCGCTTTTCGCCGGCCATCCGGTTGATAAAGGAGGATTTGCCCACGTTGGGGATGCCCACGATCATCATCCGCATGGGCTTGCCGGCCATGCCCCGGGCAGCCCGCCGCTCCAGCAGCCCGGAAAGCTCCTGCCGCACCAGCGGAAGGAACTGATTGACCCCTTTACCGGAACGGCTGTCCACAGCAATGGCGGGAATTCCCGCATCTTTATAGTAACGCAGCCACCGGGCCGTGATTTCCGGGTCGGCGGTGTCGCTTTTGTTCAGCACGATGACCCGCTTTTTGCCGGCGGTCCAGCCTGCCAGCTCGGGATTGCCGGAGCTCTGGGGAATGCGGGCATCCCGCAGCTCCACCACCAGATCCACCAGCGGCAGGCATTCGCCGATCATCCGGCGGGTTTTGGCCATATGGCCGGGGAACCATTGAATGGATGGGCTATCCATGGGCTCCGCCTCCTTTCCTGTTCCCGCCCGGGCGGGAACCCTGCTCATTCAAACACAAAGCCTTCCGGGCCGAAGCCGACCCGGAAAGCGTCTTTTACGAAATCAGGCCGACGTCGCTCAGGGGCAGGATCCGCAGCACCACCTTGCCCAGCACCTCATCGGTGTCCACAAAGCCCACCGAGTCAAACCGGCTGTCGGTGGAGTGGTTGCGGTTGTCGCCCATGACAAAGATGCAGCCCTCGGGAACGGTGACCGGATAATCGTGGTCACCCCGGTGCGCCGCATTGATGGGCTCAGCGATGTAGTCCTCGTCCAGTGGCTGACCGTCCACCAGAACGGTGCCGTCCTCGTCGATGTCTACCGTCTGACCGGCCACAGCGATGACCCGCTTGACCAGCGCTTCATCCAGACCGGTCTCCTCCGACAGAATCACCGGATCGCCCGCCTTGGGCTCATAGCAGAATTTCCAAACGATCAGCCGGTCTCCGTCATGCAGGGTAGGCACCATGGAGGAGCCCACCACCTCCACCGGCCGGATGAACAGGCCAAAGATCACCCCGACGATGACGGCCGCCGACAGAATGGCCTTCAGCCACTCGATCAGTTCCTCCTTCAGGGTATTTTTATGGGGAGCGGCTCCGGCGGCCTGCGCCTCCTCCGCTCCGACTTGTCTTTGCTCTTCAGACATGACAATCCTGCCTTTCCCGCCCCGAAAGGCGCTTGTTGTATCAGTCCACTCCGCCAAGGCGGTTTAGCGGCCAGAAGCGAAGCAATACCCGCCCCTTGATTTCCTTCTCGTCGATCATGCCCACCATGCCGCTGCGGCTGTCCACCGAGACCTCCCGGTTGTCTCCCAGCAGGAAGACGCATCCCTCCGGCACGGTCAGAGGGAAGGTCAGGCTCCCCGGATCCAGGGGACCGCTCTCCTCCAGATAGGGTTCATCCAGAATCAGACCGTTGACCAGCAGACGGCCATCCTTGTCGATGTCCACCGTCTGGCCGGCCACGGCGATGACCCGCTTGATCAGCGGCTTGTTCAGGCCGTTTTTGGAGCTGGTCACCACAATGTCCCCGTTTTCAGGGGTGTAAAACAGCCCCGAAATGATCAGCCGGTCCCCTTCCTTCAGAGTGGGATCCATGGAAGTGCCGTCCACGCTGACCACCCGGATCAGCACGAAAAAGACCAGAAAAGCGGCGGCGAAGGCAATGACCAGCGCCCGCACCCATTCCAGAATCTCCTGACGGAGCAGGGAATACTTCCGCTTCCCGTCCGACGCCACCGACACCGGCAGCGCCTCCCGGCGTCCGGAAGCTTTCCGGGGAGCGCCCTGCACCGGCCCGGCGGGATCTTTGGCACGCAGGGTCTCGGTGGCGGTGTGGCTGCCGCCGGAGCGGGTCAGCTGCGCCAGCTCCTCCTTCAGGGAAACCGTCGGGCGGGAGGAAACCGCCCGTCCGTGAGGCGAGGACGGAACAGCCGCGGCCGAAACCGCAGCCGCCTTCATCTGCTCCCGAAGACGGGCAGGGCTGAAGACCACCGTGGAGGGCTCTTCCCTCTCCTGCTCCGAAGACTCTTCCGTCCCGGAAGCAGCTTCTGCCGGAGCGGCAACAGCTGCCGTGGCTGCTCCGGCCGGGGGCTCCGGCTCGGCGGAGGATTTTTCCGGTTCGGACACAACGGATGCCGCCGAAGCGGCGACTGTCTGAACCGCAGGGGACTGAGAAAGGGGCTGCTCCGGCTCCTGCCGCACACCGGCGGCAGAAGCGGAAGGCTGAGGGGCAGGCTTTTCCTCCGGAGCACCCACATTCCCGCCGGGGGACGCGGATGAGGCCGCGGGCGTCAAACCCAGCTCTGCCAGGATCTCTTCCAGGGTGCTCTCGACGCTGTCGTTCTGATCAAGGGACATGGACTCGCCTCCGTCGCTTCATAATGTGATAAAAGCAAAAAAAGGGACGTTCCCGCCCCTTTCTCCGCTTTGCTTATACGATCTTCTCTTTGACTCTCGCAGACTTGCCGACTCTGTCGCGCAGGTAGTAGAGCTTGGCCCGTCTGACCTGGCCGTGACGGAGCACTTCCACGCTGACAACGTTGGGAGAATGCACGGGGAAGACTCTCTCGATGCCGACACCGTGAGCCACACGGCGAACGGTAAAGGTCTCGGAAATGCCGCCGTGCTTCATGGAGATCACGGTGCCTTCAAAGGCCTGGATTCTTTCCTTGTCACCTTCGCGGATTTTGACGGCCACTCTGACGTAGTCGCCGACCAGCAGCTCGGGTTTGTCAGCCTTCAGGCTGGACTGGCTGATGAGTTTCAATGCGTCCATGGTTTTTCCTCCTGGTTTTCAGACATTCGTGCGCGCGGCCAAGCCGCCGCAGAGGACTGCCCGCTTTAATGTGTTTTGAACATTAATCCCCACACGGACAGAGTGTCCGGCGGAACAATATCTAGTACATATTAGCACATTTTCTTCCGGATTGCAAGTCCTTCGCCGGAAAAAAATCAATTTCGATGAGAAATAGACTCTTTTCAGCGAATCCAACCGGATTACACAAAAGCTGTACCCTTTTTTGTGAACTTTTTCTCAGACCAGATGGCGGATCAGGGTCTCCCGGTCGCCGCTCAGCAGGTCGATCACCGGAATTTCCGGCAGAGTATAGGCACCGGGGCGCTGCTTCAGGGCCGCTCTGGCACTGGCGGCCAGAATCTGGCCGGTGAGGGCGGGGTTGTTGATCTTCATGTTGAACTCGAACAGCTGGTTGGGGGTGACGCCGGAAACGCCCTTGCGGGTCAGGTTGACGCCGTGGCCCATGTCGATGACCTCATCCACATTGTCCACCTGGATCACATGGGTTTCATCGCTGGCGAAGTAGGGATCGGCCTTGATCCGGGCTGCCACATCCGCCAGGGTATAGCCCTCCTCCAGCTCCACATACACCATCCGGCGGTGAATCGAGGTGCCCAGCGGGATGGTCATGGACAGGGCCGCCTTCACGCCCTCGATGGCCTTGACGGCCACGGTGTGGCCCATGCTCATGCCGGGGCCGAAGTTGGTGTAGGTCAGGCCCTTGGGGGCGCAGGCCTGCAGCAGGGTACGGACCACCGAATCGCTGCCGGGATCCCAGCCGGCGGAAATGACCGAAACGGCGCCGTGCTCTTTGGCGGCTTTGTCCAGGGTCTGGCGGAGATCCCAGATTTTGGTGTGGATGTCGAAGCTGTCAGCGGTGCTGATGCCCAGCTCCAGGCACTCCAGCGCGTACTGCTCCACCGACCGGGTGGGGGTGGCCAGAATGGCGGCGTCGGGCTTCACCGACAGTTTGGAGACGTGATCCACCACCTCGATGCCGGCCAGCTCGGCGGGCTGAGGCTCCCCCGCTCCCCGGCGGACGACGCCGACGCACTCCATGTCGTCGGCGGCCTGCACCGCCTGCAGAGCGTAGCGGCCGATATTGCCATAGCCAATAATTGCGATTTTAATCATCTGTATCATCCTTTTCAATAGGTTTCCTGTCTCTGCGGCAGGGATCAGTCCTCCCTGCTGCTCACGTAGACCTGCACCACAATGGCCTTTTCCAGGTCGTACTTGCTGCCCTCCATGTGATCCAGTCCGGTGACATAGCCGCCGGGATAGATGCTGTCCTTCTGATACACCACCGTGTACCGGATGCCCAGCTCCTCCAGCAGGCGGGTATAATCCGCCTCGGTCTGCTTTTCGTAGCCGGGAATCTGCACATACTGGGAGCCCTTGCTGACCTTGACCTGCACCTCGGTGCCCGGCTCCAGCGTACCGCCCGCAGCGATGCTCTGCCAGACGATGACGCCGGCCGGATCGGACTCGCTGTAGATATACTGGGGCTCCGCCAGAGTGAAGAGGGCTTTGTAGTCGGCGTTGGCCGCCGCGTCCTCATACCGCTGCCCCACCAGGCTGACCATCTTCTCCTGGGGCTCGGAGGATTCCTCCGACGACTCCTCGCTGCTCTCCGCTGAGCTCTCGGGGGCGGAGGAAACCGCCGGACGGGACGAAGCGGGCTGGGAAGAAGGCTGGGACGAGGGCTCACTGCTGTGGGCGTAGGAGGTGCCGCTGAAGTAGGAGGACTCCTCCGACTCCCCGCCTCCGCCCTTGCCGCCGAACAGGTACCAGAAGGTGAAGATCAGAATCAGCAGCAGAATCGGCAGAGTGATCAGCATGCTGTTGATCAGCAGCCGCCGGTCGCTGGTGCCCTGCACCACCTTTGCCTTTTTGGGCGGATCCTCCTGCGGAGCAGAGCGGGCCGCAGGACGGGCGCCCGGACGGGAAGCGGGCCGGGTCTCTCCCGCCGGAGCCTTCTCCTGCGGAGCGGGACGGGACGCCGGGGGCCGCGCCGCCGGAATGGCGATGGTGGGCGAATCCCCGCCGCTCTGGAAGGGACCGGCGATCCGGCCGGTCAGATCGCTCAGGGTGCGGATCCGGTCCTCCGGCTGCAGGGAAAGGCCCTGCAGGATAGCCAGAGAAACCCGGGGCGGCACCGTTTCGTTGCGCTCCCGGGGCGGGGGCAGCTCCCGGGCTGCCGAGCGAATCAGGGCCTCGGGCGGGCACTGGCCGGTGACGCAGATGTACAGCACCGCCGACAGCCCGTAGACATCGGTCCAGGTGCCGTGGGGACTGGTGGTGGAGTACTGCTCGGGGGCGGAGCAGCCGGGAAACAGCTCGGAAACCAGCTCGGTGCCGGAGGCCCGGACGGCGCTGATGGAAAAGCCGCTCAGCTTGACGCCGCCGCCCCTGCACATCCAGATGGTGGCGGGCGAAATGCCCCGGTGGAGCAGTCCCTCCCGGTGCACCAGATTCATGGTCTTGATCAGCGGCAGCAGCAGGTCGCTGGCCTCGGTCCAGGTGAGCATCAGCTTCCGCCGGTCCAGGTACTGCTGCAGCGTCTCGCCGACCAGATGCTCCTGAACGGCGTAAAGGGTGCCGTTTTGCTCCTCCACCGCCCGCACCTGCTGCAGACAGGTCAGACTGCCCAGACGGGTCAGCTTCCCCATCATCTCGGCGAAATCGCTGAGATAGGTCTTGAACGGGATCTGACAGCCGGGACGGGCCGTCACCGACTGACCGTCCGGACCGCGGGTGACCAGCGTGTCGGGGAAATACTCGCGGATCTCCACCTTCTGATCCTTCAGGGCGTCGTAGCCCATATAGGTCACGCCCTCGCCGTTATAGGAAAGCACCCGGCCCACCAGATACCGGCTCCCGATCACCGACCGGGGCGGCAGACAGGTCTGGATGCGGGGCGCGTTTTCGCTGTAGCCGCAGAAGGGACAAACCGCTGCGGTGCCCTTGTCTTCCATGCAGCCCATGCACAGATTATCTTTCATTCGCCGCAACCCCCCAGTTTAAGTCAATCGTGAATCGTTATGGTACTCCGTTTGCCGCGTTCATTTCGGTTTATGCAGAGAGATGAATGCGCCGAAAAACGGAAGGCAGAATCATCGTTGGAGCTTTCCCGCTTCGGAAGGGGAAAGGCTCTTTGACAGCAAAAAACGCTTCCGTCAGGCAGAGGTTTTCGCCATCGGAGAGGGCAGCGCAATCAGCTGCCCTTCTCCATATTATAGCTAAAAACCTTCCGCTTGTCAACGGAAGCGGGCAGGAAACTGCATTATGCCTTCTCCGCCTGCAGACGGGCGGCGGTGACGGTGTTGCACATCAGGGTAGCAATGGTCATGGGCCCCACCCCGCCGGGAACCGGCGTAATCCAGGAGGCCTTTTCCTTCACTGCGTCAAAGTCCACGTCGCCGCAGAGCTTGCCGTCGGGCAGACGATTGACGCCCACATCGATGACCACGGCGCCCTCTTTGACCATGTCCGCCGTCACGAACCGGGGTTTCCCCACCGCTGCCACCAGAATATCCGCCCGGCGGGTGATCTCGGCCAGATCCTTTGTTTTGGAGTGGCAGATGGTCACGGTGCCGCTGCGGTGCAGCAGCAGCATGGCCATGGGCTTGCCCACGATGTTGCTGCGGCCGATGACCACGCAGTTTTTGCCGGCGATGTCGATGCCGGTGGAGTCAATCAGCTCCATGCAGCCGGAAGGGGTACAGGGCAGGAAATCAAAGTCGCCGATCATGATCTTGCCCACATTGACGGGATGGAAGGCGTCCACGTCCTTCTTGGGGTCGATGGCGTTGATAATCCTGTGCTCGTCGATCTGCTTCGGCAGAGGCAGCTGCACCAGAATGCCGCTGACCCTGCTGTCGCCGTTGAGCTGCTCCACCAGCGCAAGGAGCTCCGCTTCGGAGGTGTCCGCCGGCAGGGCATATTCGTAGGAATCAATGCCGCAGAGGGCGCAGGCCTTCTTTTTGGAGTTGACATACACCCGGGAAGCGGGATCGTCGCCGACGATGACCACGGCCAGCCCCACAGGGATCCCCTGCTCCTTCAGGGCAGCGGCATCCGCAGCCGCCCGGGCCTTGACCTCGGCGGAAATCTTTTTGCCGTCAATCAGATTGGCCATGACTCATTCCTCCTCTTCCCTTTTCTCCTCAGAGGTTTCTTCGGCGGATGTTTCTTCGGCAGCACCCTCTTCAGCGGGTGCTCCCTCATCAGATGCTGCACCGGCGGGAGTCTCTCCGGCAGGCGCGGCGGCTCCCTTCCGGGCAGCCTTGCGGGCCTGCTTCTTCTCCTCCTTTTCCTTCAGCAGCTGCTCATAGTCGGCCAGCTCCTGCTGGAAGGCTTCGGTTTGACCGTAGCATTTCAGGTACTCGGGGTCGTTGGAGGACTTGATCTTTGACCTGATCACCAGCCAGGTGATCAGGGACGCCGCCACCAGAATGCCCGCCAGCAGCTGAGATACCCGCAGGTTGCCCAGCATCAGGCTGTCGGTCCGCAGGCCTTCGATGAAGACCCGGCCCAGGCCGTACCAGCCCAGGTACATCAGGAAGATCTCGCCGTCAAACCGGCGGTGACGGCTGTACCAGAACAGCAGGCCGAAGCCGATCAGACACCAGATGGACTCGTACAGGAAGCAGGGATGTACCGCGGCGGTGGGGTCCACGGCCGTGCCGGTCACATGAGTGGAATTGGCCAGATAGTAGGCGATCCGGTCGCCGGTCATGCCCCAGGGCAGGTCGGTATTGCAGCCGAAGGCCTCGCCGTTGACGAAGTTGCCCCAGCGGCCCACGCCCTGACCGATCAGAAAGCCCATGGCGGCCAGATCCATGACGGCGGGCACCTTCACCTTTCGGATTCTGGCGCAGATGCCGCCCACCAGGAAGGCGCCGATGATGCCGCCGTAGATGGCAAGGCCGCCCTCCCAGGTCCTGAAGATCAGGGAAAGGTCATCCTTGTAATCCTCCCAGCGGAAGGCCACATAATACAGCCGCGCGCCCACGATGCCGCCGATGATGCCGGCCAGCACCACATCCACCAGCTTGTCGCCGATGATGCCGAACCGCTTGCAGTTGGAGAAGCCCATCCACATGGCCAGCAGAATGCCGACGCCGATCAGAACGCCGTACCAGTTCAGCTGGAAATCGCCGATGGAGAAGACCACCGGATTCAGGTGAAACTCGAGTCCCAGTTTGGGAAAACAGACAGTATGCACTTTGTACACCACCTATGAT
>JAQXNQ010000270.1 GCA_029098085.1 Oscillospiraceae bacterium | reverse complement strand
CCCCAATCAGCACACGGAGGCAGAACTGAAGATGATACGGGATATGCGCCGCCGCAATCCAACACTTGGCATGGTGGAACTATGGTACCGTCTGAGACAACGGGGCTATACCCGCCGTCCGGAAAGTCTGTTCCGGGTCATGCGGAGGCTGGGACTGTTTTCCGCCGGAAAGCCGAAGAAATCCTATACGCCCAAGCCCTATGAGCAGATGACCTATCCCGGTCAGAGGATTCAGGTGGATGTGAAAGTTGTTCCGCATCGCTGTATTACAGACCCCGAGCTGCGCCTTTTTCAGTACACCGCTATCGACGAATTCACCAGGCTTCGGTTCCTGGCCGCTTACCCTGAACAGTCCACCTATTCCTCCGCTGATTTCTTAAAAAAGCTGGTAAAGTGGTATGCGCACCGGGGCATCCGGGTGGAGTGTGTGCAGACAGACAATGGCTTTGAGTTCACCAACCGTTTTTCCAACAGCAAACGGGATCTGCCTACCTTATTCGAGGCGACAGCGCAGAAGCTCGGCATCCGCCATAAGCTCATCCGGCCCTACGCCCTGCGGCACAATGACAAGGTTGAGCGCAGCCACCGGGAAGACCAGAAACGTTTCTACTCTTCCCACAGCTTCTATTCCTTTGCTGATTTTGAAAAGCAGCTTGCTGTCCATAACCGCCGTTCCAACAACTTTCCCATGAGGCCCCTCGGCTGGCTATCTCCCTCCCAGTTCTCTGTCCAATATGTTTGACAATCCTACAAGCCACCGCAGTTCAAACTACGGTGGCTGTTAACTGTCTTATGAACACCGCTCCTTTCCGAGGCTGTTTCCGTTCAGTTTTTCTCCGGCATCGGGGTCTCCTGATCCTCTCCAAGCTTTCTCCAGACCACAAGCATCATGGTCACAAAGCAGCAGAGGCCGCCGATGAAATTGGAGATGGGCTCCGCCAGAAAGACTCCGTCAACGCCCAGATTCCAGAGCCTGGGCAGCAGCAGCGTCAGCGGCACCACAATAAAGGCCTTCCGCAGCAGAGAAAAGAACACCGCGTGCCGGGACTTGCCCAGCGCCACAAAAACCGCCTGCCCGGAAAACTGCAGCGACATCATGAAGTAGCCGAAGAAGTAGATCTTCAGCGCCTGCTTGCCCGCCTCCAGCAGCCCGGGGTCGCTGTTGAACAGCCGGATGAACGGCTCTGGGATCAGCATGACCACGATCCAGACTGCCACCGTGTACAGGACATTCACAACTGTTGTAAAAAGAATGCCTTCCTTGACCCGGTGATATTTCTGCGCGCCGTAATTGTAGCCCATGACCGGCTGCGCGCCATTGGTGATGCCGGTCACCGGCAGGCTGAACACCTCCCGCACCGAATTCAGCACCGTCATGACGCCCACATACAGATCTCCGCCGTACAGCTGCAGGGTGGAGTTGCAGACGATCTGACAAAGGCCGTTGGTCACCGCCATGATGAAGCCGGACATGCCCAGTCCCACAATCCGCCCCACCAGCGGAAGGGAGAGGGCCAGATTTTTCCGCCTCAGCCGCAGCAGCGCCTTGGGCCCCATGAGGAACCGCAGCACCCAGACCGCACTCAGCAGCTGGGAAAGCACCGTTGCCAGCGCCGCTCCCCGCACGCCCATGCCGAAGACAAAGATAAACAGCGGATCCAGCAGAATGTTGGTCACCGCGCCCAGCGTAATGGTCAGCATGCCGTATTTGGCAAAGCCCTGGGCGTTGATAAAGCCGTTCATGCCCAGCCCCACCATGGAAAACAGGGTGCCGCAGAGGTAGACGGTCAGATACTGATCTGCATATGGGTAGGTGACGTCGCTGGCGCCGAACAGGTATAGAATCGGTCTGCGGAACGCAAAACCCACCGCCATCAGCACCACACCGGCTCCCAGCAGCAGTGTCAGGGTATTACCCATGATTTTCTCCGCCTGGGCATCGTCCTTTTTTCCCCGTGCAATGGAGCAGAGGGGCGCGCCGCCCATGCCGAACAGATTGGTGAAGGCCGTGATCATGGTCAGGATGGGGAAGGTCAGCCCTACCCCGGTCAGTGCCAGCGAAGAGGTGCCCGGCAGGTGGCCGATGTAAATTCTGTCCACCACGCTGTACAGCACCTGAATCAGCTGCGCCACCGTCATGGGCAGCGCCAGCCGCAGAATATTCCGCCAGACCGCACCCTTGGAAAAATCGTTTTGCTCCGCTCTCGAAGCTGCCAAACGCCTCACCGCTTTCATGATTCATTGCGACACCATTATACTCCGAAATCAGACAAAAAGCAAGATTTCTCCTCCTTCGGACCCGTATGGCCCCGGATCCGCCGTTTTCGCAGCCGGACAAAAGCCGCCTTTCCTCGTCAGGTTTCACAAAGCAAAGTCAAATAACTTGTCGCAACCGCAGAAAACCCCGCTATGCCCTTGACATCTTCTCTGAAAACTTGTACAATTTAACGCGTTAAAGCTACGCTGCTTTTAAGCGTCTAACTACAAAAGTATTGTGAGGGAAAATTCATGACACAGGTCATCACCGTGATCGCGCTGATTTTGTATGTCGCCCTTCTGCTGGGAATCGGACTTTACTGCAGACGGGCCGCCACCAACATGAACAACTTCCTGCTGGGAGGCAGAAGTGTCGGTCCCTGGATCTCCGCCTTCTCCTACGGCACCTCCTATTTCTCCGCCGTCATCTTCATCGGCTACGCCGGCATGCACGGCTGGAACATCGGCGTGGGCTCCATGTGGATCGGCATCGGCAACGCGGTCATCGGCTGCCTGATTGCCTGGCTGCTGCTGGCCAAGCCCACCCGTCATATGACCCAGAAGCTGAACGCCTCCACCATGCCGGAGTTTTTTGCCAA
>JAQXNQ010000269.1 GCA_029098085.1 Oscillospiraceae bacterium | reverse complement strand
TTGCTTCGCAAAATGTGAAATCGCCCTGCGGGCGGTGAAATCTTCCCTGCGGGAAGATGAAGGTGACTCCGCTCAACTTCGTTGAGCCCGTACCGCCCTTGAATTTGACAGAACCGGAAAGCTCTGCCTTCAGATATGCGTGCTGCGTACCGGCAGCATTTTTGAGCGACCGTAGGGAGCGGTTTTCCTTAACCTTTCCCCGAAGGGGCAAGGTTTCACGGCGAAGCCATTTCACGGTGAAGCCCCCGCTGCTCAGTCGAGGGTCAGCTTGATGCAGACGGGGTAGGGGGTGGAGATGCCGTCCGCCATGATGGTCAGGTAATCGCTGCAGAGCACCTGTTTCACCGGGCCGTCATGGCCCAGAATCTCGGCCTTCCGGATGACGCCGTTGAACTGGCGGGCATCCCGGCCCAGGGTGCGGATGCGGACAACGCCGTCCTCCGGCCACTGCATGGCGAAGACATAGAGGGTGCCGGGCTTGTAGGTGAACCGGAAATCCTCAGTGGTAAAGGACTTGCGGAGGGTGTCGGTAAAGTGGCCCTCGGGCACCTGGGTGGGGCCTTCGCCGCACTTCTTCCAGTGATCGGTGCCGTAGATGCCCTCGCCGTTGACCGACAGCCATTTGCCGATTTCCAGCAGGATGTGGGCGTCCTCGTCGGGGATGGTGCCGTCGGACTTGGGGCCGATGTTCAGCAGCAGGGAACCGTTTTTGCTGACCACATCCACCAGGTCGGCGATGATGGAGCCGGGCTCCTTGTAGTCGTTGCCCACCGTGTAGCACCAGGAGTTCCGGGCCACCGAGGTGTCGTTCTGCCAGAAGTCGGCGGAGATGTCGGACAGCTGACCCCGTTCGATGTCCCGGGTGGCGGAGCCGTAGGCAAAGGCGTCGTATTTATAGTTGATGGTGACCTCCTCGCCCCACTGAGCCGCCCGGTTGTAGTAGTAGGCGGCGAACTTCCGCAGGTAGGGCTTCATGGGCTCGATCTCGATCCACCAGTCGAAGTACATGATTTTGGGGCGGTATTTATCCACGAGCTCGCAGGTGCGGGCCAGCCAGTCGTCCATGTAGTCGGGATCCACCTCAAAGCCGGAGATGGCGCCGGTACCCTGCTCCGGCTCCTTGACCGAAGGCCAGTACAGGTCTCCGTAGGGAACCTGCTGGGGCATGTCGCTGTCGAAGTCCTTGCCGCCGCTCATGAACCAGTAATGCTCGATCCGGTGGGAGGAGGCGGTGAGGGTCAGGTTTTTCTTTTCAAAGGCCTGCTTCAGCTGGCCGAGAATGTCCTTTTTGGGGCCCATTTTGGCAGCGCACCAGTCGGACAGGTCGCTGTCGTACATCTGGAAGCCGTCATGATGCTCGGCTACCGGCATGACAAAGCGGGCACCGGCCTTGTCAAACAGCTCCGCCCAGGCGTCAGCGTCGAACTTTTCCGCCCTGAACATGGGGATGAAATCCTTGTAGCCGAATTCCTTGTGGGGGCCGTAGGTGGCGATATGGTGGTCGTAGCAGCTGTTTCCGGGCTGGTACATCCGTCTGGGATACCATTCATCGCAGAAGGCGGGCACCGAGAAGACACCCCAGTGGATGAAAATGCCGAATTTTGCATCGTGGTACCACTTGGGCAGGGTGTGACGGCAGAGGGACTCCCAGCTGTCGGTGTAGGGACCCTGGGCAATGACCTCATCAATCTGCTTCAGATAAGCTTTGACTTTGTCCATGGTTGGCATGGGAAACGCTCCTTTCCTGCTGCGGGAAGCGCCGGGTGCTCCGGCGGTGTTCACTGCCCCCATTATACCAGCTTTTCCGGCGGGCTGCTTCCGCTTTTCTGTGAAAGTTTCGGCAGTTTTTTGTCTTTTTTCCCGGGGAAACAAAAATCCCCGGAAAGAGTCCAGGGATCAGGCGTGTGGAGATGAGTTTACATTCTGAGCGACCGAAGGGAGTGGTTTTCCTTCTCCTTTCCCCGCAGGGGAAAGATTTCACAGCGCAGCCATTTCACCTTGCAGGCCAATGCAATTGGTCTGCAGGATTTCACGTTTCCGCCCGCAGGCGGAAACATTTCACAGCGCAGCTCTCCCCTCCGTCCCGCTCTGTCCCAGCCGCTCATAGGCGGGGACGAGGGGCTTTTGGCACTGCAGCACGGCGGCGCGGGCCAGCACCTCCAGCACATCCAGATAGCCGGGGCCGATGGGATAGTCCCGTTTGATGAGGGACAGCTCGGTGCAGCCCAGAATCAGCATTTCGCAGTCCTCCGCCCGCAAAGCGTCGG
>JAQXNQ010000268.1 GCA_029098085.1 Oscillospiraceae bacterium | reverse complement strand
GTGCTGGCCTATGTGGGCAGCGGGCTGCATGTGACGCTGCTGTTCCTGACCTACTATGAACGGCTGGAGGACATCCTCAATGTGGAAATGATCGCGGTGGAGATTCTGCAGGCCATGGCGGGCAGCATCGGCATTCTGTTTACGATCCCCGCTTCCACCCTGGCCGTGGCCTGCTTCCGGAAGCTGGAACGGAAATGGGAGGGAGCGGAGCGATGAAAAAAATCGGGCTGTATATTCATGTGCCCTTCTGCGCCTCCAGATGCGGCTACTGCGATTTTTACGCCCGGGTGCGGCGGGATCAGCTGCAGGACTATCTGAAGACGCTGAAGGAGGAAATAGGCCGCTGGCGGGGCAGCGGCCTTCAGGCGGACAGCCTCTTTTTCGGCGGCGGGACGCCCTCTCTGCTGCCCCCCGAGGAAGTCGGCGGGCTGATTCGCCTTTGCAGGGAGGTTTTTGACCTGGAGGGCGAGATCACGCTGGAGGCCAATCCGGACACGGTGACGGCGGAGAGTCTCGCCGCTCTGCGGGGAAGCGGCGTCAACCGCCTTTCCTTCGGTGTGCAGTCGGCGGTGGAGGAGGAGCTGCGGCTGCTGGGGCGGAAGCACAGCTTCCGGCAGGCGGCGCTGGCGGTGGAGCAGGCCCGGCAGGCGGGCTTTGACAACCTGAGTCTGGATGTGATGGTGGGCATTCCACATCAGACCATGGATTCCCTGCTGCTGACGCTGGAGCGGATCACCGCCCTGCAGCCGGAGCACCTCTCCTGCTATCTGCTGAAGATTGAGGAGGGTACCCCCTTCGCCCGGCGGCATATGGAGCAGCTCTGTGCCGATGAGGACACGGCGGCGGAGTTTTACCTGACCATCTGCCGGTATCTGCGGGAAAAGGGGTATGCGCACTACGAGATTTCCAACTTTGCCCGGCCCGGCTTTGAGAGCCGGCACAATCTGAAATACTGGCGCTGTGAGGATTATCTGGGCTTTGGCCCTGCCGCCCACAGCTGTCAGGGCGGAGAGCGACGGTATCATCCTGCCGACCTTTCCTCCTATCTGGAGAGCGGCGGACGGGACCTCTGCGGGGACGGCCCTTCCGGCTCACCGGAGGAGCGGATCATGCTGGCGCTCCGGCTGTCGGAGGGCATTTCCCCGGCGGCATTGCCCTCCTCCTTTGATTGGGAGCGCTTTTCCCGGAAATGCGCCCCTTATCTGAAGGCAGGCTTGATGGAAAAAACAGCGGACGGCCTGCGTCTGACCGAGCAGGGCTTCCTGCTTTCCAACAGCCTTCTGGCGGAAATCCTCTGAAAAAATACTCGGAAATTTTTTCCGGAGACTGGTTGAACCGGTTTTGTAACAGTTAAAAAGGTGCAAAAACTTACATTTCGGCAATAATCTGTTATTCGTTACAAAAGATTTCCGCGAAAAACCGGCCTGCTTCTGTTGATGTTGCCATAGTACTTATCCGAATTCATGAGCAGAATGCACAAAGATACCGCCGGTTTTCAAAAGCTCGGCGAAAATAGTTGCAAAATTCTGTCAATGTGGTATAATGCTAATGGTTACAGCTGTAACCATTTTGTAATCAGCAGAAAGGAGACGGTTCAGATGGTGCTGCACAATGGCGATTCCGCCGAAAATCCTCTGAACAAGGTTGTTTCTGTCCTGACGAAAGGATGTTCCGCTGTCAAAAACGGTTTTGCACAGTGGAAGGAATATATGAGCCGTCATGTGGCTCCCGCCTGCCGGAAGATCGGCAGCGCGGCCTGCAACCTTTGTGAAACAGTTGGTACGGCTTCCGCCGACAGCCTGAAGCTGATCGGAGGCGCCGTTTCCCGCAGAGCGCTGTCTGTGGGAAGCAGAGTGATGGACAGGGCGGTATCACTGACCGACCGCTGCGGAGAAAGGGTCGTTGCCTTTTTCCTCGGGCTGACAAAGCCTTTCCGCAGTATCTGGAGAGCCCCCCGCCTGATTGCCGCCGGTTATCGGAGAAACGGTGTCAGAGGTGCGTTCTTCACCCTGGTGGACGGCATCTGCAACAATCTTTATGTATTCAAGACACTGATCAACTACGCGCTTCCCGTGGCAGGCCTTCTGGTTCTGTTCAACGTGGTGCAGAGCGGTCTGCAGATCGAGTACGCCCTGGCTGTCGAGCAGGACGGGCAGGTTGTGGCCTATGTGGAGGACGAGTCGGTTTATACCGAAGCCCAGCGGGAGCTGCGCAGCCGCATCATTTCCACCGAGGACGAAGCGACGCTGAATCTGCAGCCCACCTTTATGGTGGCGGCGGTCAATGCGGAGGATATTACGGATACCGCCGCTCTGACCGATGACCTGATCCGGATGTCCGCGGCGGATATTCAGCAGGCGCAGGGCCTTTACATCGACGGCGAATTTTACGGCGCGGTGGTATCCGCCAGCCTGATTCAGAACATTCTGGACGATACGCTTGATCAGTATACGACCGGCGCAGAGGACGAAGTGGTGGAATTTATCCAGGACATTCAGCTGCGGGAGGGCCTTTATCCCACCTCCAGTCTGGCGGACGAGGACGAAATCACCGCGTTGCTGACCTCTGAGGTGCAGGCGAAGAAGACCTACACGATCCAGCAGGGCGACAGCCCCATTATGATCGCCAATAAAAACGGCCTGACCTACAGCGAATTCAAGGCGATGAACCCCGAGATTGAGGAAGAGTGCATGATCGGGCAGGAAACCATCATTGCCGAGTCGGAGCCCTTCCTGAAGGTTCGCGCGACCAAAACCATTACCTATGACGAGTCCATCCCCTACGAGACCGAAACCACTGAGGACAGCAGCAAGGCCAAGGGTTACTCTGTCGTGACCCAGGAAGGTCAGGACGGCAGCAAGTCCGTGACGGCCAGGGTTGTTCTGGTCAACGGCACCGAGGAAAGCAGAGAGATCCTCTCTGAAACCGTCACCGCCGAGCCTGTGACCGAAAAGATCACCAAGGGCACCAAGGTAGAGACCACTTATAAGGCTTCCTATGTTGCGCCCACCTATGGCTCCGGCACCGTCAACGGCAGCTTCATCTGGCCCACCTCCGGCGGCTACATCAGCTGCTACTACGGCTCCGGCGGGCATAAGGGAATTGACATTGCCAATTCCTACGGCAAGCCCATCTATGCCGCCACGAGCGGCACAGTTGTGGTGTCCGGCTGGTACTACAGCTACGGCAAATGTGTGGTTGTTGATCATGGAAACGGCGTGCGCACCCTGTACGGCCACTGCTCCAGCCTGAATGTATCGGTTGGTCAGAGCGTCAGTCAGGGTCAGGTGATTGCCCAGATCGGCAGCACCGGCTACTCCACCGGCAACCATCTGCACTTTGAGGTGCAGATCAACGGCAGCACCCGCAATCCTCTGAATTATGTCGGTTGATCCTGAAAAACGGCGCCGTGCATCGAAATGGAAGATGCACGGCGTTTTTTGTTTTGCCGGATGTTAGGAAAAACAGTGGACATCACGGGCGATATTTGGTAGACTATATTTAAGAACGGGCGCCCGGTTGGGCGGAAAGGTAAGATCATCATGCACATTTACTGGGGAGACATTCACAACCACTGCGGCATCACCTATGGATACGGCAGTCAGAAAAACGCCCTTTTGCGGGCGGCGGAGCATCTGGATTTCTGCGCCGTCACCGGCCATGCCATGTGGCCGGATATTGTCAGGCGCAACGAACAGACCGCCTTTACCATTGATTTTCACCGGGTGGGCTTCAAAAAGCTCCATGACCACTGGGAAGAGGTGCGGGCGGAGATTGCTGCCGCAAATTCGGAAAACCTGGTGACCTTTCAGGCCTATGAGATGCATTCGGGTCAGTATGGCGATCATCACATTGTTTCACCCGACGACCATCTGCCGCTGATTTACCGCCGCTCTCCTGCTGAGCTGAAACGGGACGCGGGCGTGCCGGCCATTACGGTGGCCCATCACATCGGCTATCCGCCCGAATATCGCGGCATCAGCTGGGATCGGTATGATGAGACCGTGACGCCGCTGGTGGAGGTCTGCTCCAAGCACGGCTGCGCCATGAGCGAGACGGCGCCCTTCCCCTACTACCATAACATGGGCCCCCGGGACAGCCGCAACACCGTCTATGAGGGCCTGCGGCGGGGGTATCATTTCGGATTTGCGGGCTCCACCGATCACCATGCCGGTTACCCCGGTTCCTATGGGGACGGCAAGCTGGCCGCGCTGGCGGAGGCGAAAACCCGTGAGGCCATCTGGGACGCCCTGCAGAACCGTCGGACCTATGCCGTCACAGGCGACCGGATCCGCTGCGGCTTTACGCTCAACGGCGCGCCCATGGGCAGCATTCTCCCCTTTGCTGCGCGGCGGGAGATCCTTTGGCAGGTGGAAGCCTGCTATCCCGTCAGCAAGATCGTCCTTTACCGGAACCTGGAGCCGGTGCAGGTGCTCTGCGGGGAATCTCTGTTCGGCCGCAGTCAGGAGTGCGGACGGTATAAATTCCGCGTGGAAATGGGCTGGGGCAGCAACGCCGAAGAGCTGTACCGCTGGGATGGCCGGGTATCGGTGCGGGGCGGCACGCTGCTGGGAGCCGAGCCCTGCTTCCGGGGACGGAGCGTCCTTTCTCCCAAGGATACCGACACCAGCGGGCAGGACGATGTGAACGATATTCCCAACCGGATTCTTTCGCTGGATGAAAGCGTTTGCAGCTGGCAGTGCTTCACCGTCAAAAACCAGACCACGCTGCACCCTTCCACCTGCGCGGTGATTCTGGAGCTGGAGGGCACTCCGGACACCGAGGTGACCATCGACGTCAACGGTCATGCCCGCACCATGACCATCGGGCAGCTGCTGCAGGGCGGCTACGCGGAGGAGATGCAGGCGTGGCATTCCCAGGCGTTCAAGGTTCACCCCGCCATCCCCGCGGCGCAGTATCTGCTGGAGGGACGCTTTGAGGATGTTCCCACCGGCCGGGCGGAGGATTTTTATCATCTGGAGGTTTCTCAGTGCAACGGCCATTGGGCCTT
>JAQXNQ010000267.1 GCA_029098085.1 Oscillospiraceae bacterium | reverse complement strand
GGCTGTATCTCCGGCAGTTCCTGTCCACCTGCATTCCCACCCTGCTCATCGAGGTGCTGCTGCTTCTGGCCTTCCGGTTCCCGCTGAAGCGCAACCTGCTGCCGGTGATCCTGATGAATCTCTGCACCCAGATCTTCCTCACCGCCACCCTGGGCCGGCAGATTATCGTCAGCGGCCCCACCTTCTACTACTTTATGCTGGCGCTGGCGGAGCTGCTGATCTTCGCTGCCGAGTGCATCACTTATGCGTTCCTTCTGAAGGGCCAGCCCCGCAAGCGCCGGGTGGCCTATGCCCTCACCGCCAATTTCTGCAGCATGGCTGCCGGCATCGCCGCCATCGAGCTGGCCGGAAAGGCGTTTTATTCCCTCTGAGAAAGGCTGATTTATTTGCAGACTGTCCGCATTGGCTCTGTGACCCTTGAAAAAACCGCCGCCCTGGCCCCCATGGCTTCGGTGGCTGACCGGGCGTACCGGGAGATCTGCCGGGCGTTCGGCGCCTGCTATGTAGTGGGGGAGCTGGCGTCCGCCAAGGCCCTGACCTTCTCCGACCGCAAGACCGAGGAACTGCTCAAGCCCTCCGACCGGGAGCGGCCCATGGCGGCCCAGCTGTTTGGAAGCGATCCGGACGATATGGCCAGGGGCGCCGTCTCCGCCCTGCGGTTTGAGCCGGATATCATCGACATCAACATGGGCTGTCCGGTGCCCAAGGTGGTGGGAACCGGCGCAGGCTCCGCCCTGATGAAGGATCCCGACCGGGCTGCTCGCATCGTGGAGGCCGTCCGCCGGGAGGCAGGGGAGGTGCCGGTGACCGTCAAGTTCCGCAAGGGCTGGGACGACGACCACGTCAACGCCGTCTCCTTCGCCAAACGGATGGAGGAGGCCGGGGCCGCCGCCCTGACCATCCACGGCCGCACCCGTCAGCAGATGTACAGGCCCTTTGCCGACTGGGACATCATCCGGCAGGTGAAGGAGGCGGTTTCGGTGCCGGTCATCGGCAACGGGGATATTTTCACCGCCGAGGACGCTTTGCGGATGTATGAGGAAACCGGCGTCGACCTGGTCATGGTGGGCCGGGGCAGCTACGGCAATCCCTTCCTGTTCCGGGAGATCTGTGCCCTGCTGGCCGGAGAGTCCCTGCCGCCGCCTCCGACGACGGAGGAAAAGCTGCAGACCATGAAGCGGCAGGCGGAGCTGGCCGTGGCCTATAAGGGCGAGTACATCGCCATGCGGGAGAGCCGCAAAACCGCCGCCTTTTATCTGAAGGGCATGCGGGGCGCGCCCAAGCTGCGGCAGATGTGCAGCAGCCTTACGGTGCTGTCGGATCTGGACAGGGTCATTGAGGAAGCAATGGCAGAGAATCGTGAAAGCGGAGAATCCCCCTCCTGATTTCGCAAAGAGCAGGGGACGGCGTCCTCGACTTCCCCTGGTACAACCTATCGATACGCATTCTTTTTCAATAAGCGCTCTGCCTCGTCGCCACGCTGTGGAAAAATGTTTCTGCCCGGCATCGAGCCAGGCAGGAACAAGGGACATCAGATAATCCGGATGCATGTTCCCTGCAGCCGTGAAAAACAGAAACGCCCTGCGCAGCCATCTCCGAACCCCATCCCATATTAAGATTTCTTAACATTCCTTGCGTTCCTCCATCAGATATGGTATGGTAAAGAAAAACCTTTTCTGAAAGGAACCGCTGTAAAACCATGAAAAAGAAGTGGAAATGGTGGCTGCTGCTTCTGGCGGCGGCCGGAGTGTATGTGTTTTTTGAAGCGCCGAACCTGAACCCGCTGTACTCTGACGGCGGATTTTTCTGGGCGGTGCTGATTACCCTGTTCATGGGCGTTTCGCTGGCAGTGGATCTGGGCGTCCGGCTCAGCGGAAGCGTACAGGACCTGTCCCTGGACATGGATCATTCCCGGCGGCCGGGTAAGGGCTATCTGATCACGCTGGCTGTGCTGTGGGCGGCGTATTTCCTGACGGTACTGCTGTCGGCGCCGCTGTTCAACTACAAAGCCTTCCGGGATCAACTGGACACCCCCGAGGCCCGGGAATTCAGCAGCGAGGTACAGGTGCTGGATCTGAACCAGATTCCGGTGGTGGATAAGAACCTGGCCTCGATCCTCGCCGACCGCAAGCTGGGTGAAAAGCCCTCTCTGGGCAGCCAGGTGGTGCTGGGCGAGCCCACCATCCAGAACGTAAACGGCGAGCTGGTCTGGGCAGTGCCGCTGCATCACTCCGGCTTCTTCAAATGGCTGGTCAACATGGACGGCGCCGACGGACTGATCATCGTCTCGGCCACCGATCCGCAGGACGTCCGCTATGTGGACGACTACAAGATCAAGATCCAGCCCAACTCCTACCTGCTCTTTGACCTGCAGCGAAAAGCCCGGTTCTCGGCAGGGCTGTTCACGGGCATGGTGGACTATTCCTTTGAGCTGGACGAAAGCGGTGCGCCCTACTGGGTGGTGACCACCTATCAAAACCGCTGGCTGTACGCCCTGAAGGAGGCAAACGGCGTCATTCTGGTCAACGCCTCCACCGGTGAGACCAGCCGCTACAGCCTGTCGGAGGTGCCGGACTGGGTGGATCGGGTGCAGCCGGAGGATTTCATCATGGATCAGATCGCCAACAAGGGCGAGTACATCAAGGGCGTTTTCAACTTCTCCAACTCGGGGAAATTCAAGCCCTCCGCCGGGGACATCATCCTGTATAACGGCGGACGGTGTTACCTGTTCACCGGTATCACCAGCGTGGGTGTCGACCAGTCCACCATCGGCTTTTATATGGTGGACATGAAGACCAAGGAGCCGGTCATGTACCAGATCAGCGGCGCCACCGAGTACGCCGCTATGCAGTCCGCCGAGGGCAAGGTGCAGGATCTGGGCTATAACGCCACCTTCCCGCTGATTCTGAACATCGACGGCAATCCCACCTATTTCATGACCCTGAAGGACAACGCCGGCCTGATCAAGAAGTACGCCTTTGTGTCGGTGCGGGACTTCATGCTGGTAGGCGAGGGCGATACCATGGCCGCTGCCGTCAGCAATTACCGGGAGACGCTGCAGGCAGCGGGTGCCGGAACGGCCGTGGTCGGAGCCGGAGCGGAGGAAAAGACCGGCATCGTGAGCCGCATCTCGTCCGAGGTGCAGAACGGCAGCACCGTCTACTTCCTGACCCTTGCAGGAGAGGAGACCATCTACCGGGGTTCTCCGGATCTGGGCGCTGAGCTGAGCCTGACCCGGGAAGGGGATCGGGTGACGCTGTCCTTCCTGCCCGGGGAAAACGCGGTGCAGAGCCTGACCGGGTTTGACAATCTGGATGTGGGATAACTGAAGCGATAAGAGAAAAGCGATGCCTGGCCGGTGCCGGGCATCGCTTCAGCGTGTCGATAAACATAACGCTCATCGACAGATTGCACAAATAAAGTTTTACTCGATTTTTTTCAAAAAATCGCGGATTCCAAAGGCAGAGCCTTGGTCGCGCTCCGCAGAGCGCGAAATCCTGCTCCTCCGCGCCCGGCGCGGACAATAAATACTAAAAAGCGCGGCCCGCA
>JAQXNQ010000266.1 GCA_029098085.1 Oscillospiraceae bacterium | reverse complement strand
CGGGAGCTGCGCCGCGATCCGGACAGCGGGCGCTTCCTGGTGATCCTGGAGGGGGACACAGTGCTGCCTTTCCTGCTGGAAAACCGGGTGCAGGCTGCCGAGATCCTGATCAGTCGGTATACCGGACTGAAGGTCCCGAGGGAAGCACTGTACTTTAACGAGAACGGCCAGATGGGCGTCTATGCGGTTCTGATGGACAAGATGTACTTCCGGGCCGTGGGCGAGGTTTATGAAAACGAAGCCTTCATCATCTGCCCGACAGACTATGAGAGCGAGGACGGTACGCCCACGCTGAAGCTGTACGATACCATCATCCTGGGAGGGGTGAATCTGTATGATCAGAAGCCAGTTACCTGAATGTCCGGAGGGGCAGCGCACCGGAATTGCTCTGCGCCTGACGGAGATCCGCCGGGTGATCGCCTCCGAGGCAGCGAAGGCAGGGCGCTCTCCCGATCAGATCAGGCTGATGGCCGTGACCAAGACGGTGGATCCCGGCAGGGTCAATGAGGCGCTGAGCGGAGGCGCTGATCTGCTGGGAGAGAACCGCGCGCAGGAGCTTCGGGAAAAATTTCAATTTTACAGCTGCGGCAGGGAAAAAATTCATTTTATCGGCCACTTGCAGACCAATAAAATACGCGATATAATGAAGAGAGCAGCCTGCGTGGAATCGGTGGATTCCGTATATCTGGCCCAGGCGCTGGAGACAGCCTGCCGGGAAGAGAACCTTCGCCTTTCCGTTTTCCTGCAGGTGAACATCGGCCGCGAGCCGCAGAAGAGCGGCTTTTTGCCGGAGGAGCTTCCGGATGCAGCCAAAGCCGTCGCGCAGCTGGAGCACCTGTCCCTGCAGGGGCTGATGGCAATCCCTCCCCGGGGATCAGGTGAGCGGTATCTGCGGGAGATGGCGGAGCTGCAGCGCACCATGCAGCAGGCGGCCCTTCCCGGTGCGGATTTCACCGAGCTTTCCATGGGCATGTCGGAGGACTATGGAGCGGCCGTTCGCTGCGGTGCCACCATCGTGCGGATCGGACGGGCCATCTTTGGAGAGCGGGGCTGACAGAGCAGCGGCTTCTTTATCAGAATAGCAGGCGCCGGAGCGCCTTTCATCAGGACGATCCAGAAAGGAGACAAACTATGGGACTCATTGACAAGCTCAAGCACAGCTGGCATCAGTATGACGGCGAATACGATGAGGAGATGGAAAACGGCGGCTCCTACGAGGACGGGGACGACGCCGGTTATGAGGATGACCGTTACAGCGATTTTTCTTCCGGCAGCACCGAGCAGGAGAGCAGCGTCCGTAACGGACGGGTGGTCAGCATTCAGACCTCTGCCCGTCTGCAGGTGATGCTGGTCAAACCCGAGCGGTTTGAGGAAGTCAAGGAAATCGCCGAGCAGCTCAACAAAAAGATCACGGTGGTGCTGAATCTGGAGACCTGCCAGGATCCCATCGCCCGCCGGATTCTGGATTTTCTCAGCGGCGCGACCTTTGCCAACGGCGGATCGGTCAAGCCGGTTGCCTCCAAGACCTTCCTGCTGACTCCGTCCAATGTCAATCTGATGGGCGACCTGCTGGACGATCTGGAAAGCAACGGCTTCACCATCGGTCACTGATTTTTTGCAGAAAGGATACAGCCTGTGGACAAGCAGCAGAAGGAGCGGGAATACTTTGTTTCCGGCATCCGCAACCTCTTCGCTCTTTGCGAAAAGCAGGGCAGCCCCCGCTTTTCCGCCTTCCTGACGGAGGAGCAGCGGGCTGAAATTGAACCGCTGGTGAAAAAGCTGGCGGCGGGCGGTTTTCTGACCTTGTTTTACGGCGGTTATCCCGATGCCCGGCGAACCATGCTGGGCGTCTTTCCCGACTACATCACCCCCGATCCGGCGGACTTTCCCATCGTGGCCTACACAGCCCGGTTTGGGGGAAATTTCCGCGACATTGGCCACCGGGATGTGCTGGGCACCCTGATGGGGCAGCAGATCCGGCGGGAGACCATCGGCGACATTGTGGTGCTGCCGGGAAAGGCCGTACTTTTTGCTGAAGAGCGGGTCGAGCGGGTGCTGGCTACCCAGATCGACCGGATCGGCGGCACCGGCGTCACCATGGAAAAGGGCTTTGAGCCGTTTTCGGTGGAGCAGCAGTACGCGGAAATCAAAGGAACCCTTTCTTCCCTGCGGCTGGACGCTGCAGTGGCCCTCTGTGCCGGGCTCAGCCGTGAAAAGGCGGCTGCGCTGATTACAGCGGGGCTGTGCAGTGTGGGCCATCTGGAGGAAAAGGACCAGAGCAGGCGGCTTTCCCAGGGTGACATTCTGGTCATACGGGGAAAGGGCAAATTCCGACTGGACGAGGTGGGCGGTCTGACCCGAAAGGGCCGAATATCCGTGGTTTTTCTGAAATACCTCTGACCATATGAATACTGAAAGAAAGAAGGACTGGCGCATGAGCAAGGATTCCCGGGATCCCAGAATGTTTGAAAAAGCAGCTTTCGGTTACCGTCCCGATGAGGTGGATCGCTGCATCGAGGAGCTGAATCAGCGCATTGCCGCTCTTGAGGCGGAAAAGGCGGATCAGCAGGCCAAGATGAAAATTCTGGCCGATAAAATCAATGAATACCGTGCGGAAGAGGGCAACCTGAAGGATGCCCTTCTGGAAGCGCAGCGGATGAAGAATGCCATCGAGTCCGAGGCCCGCGCCCACGCGGATCAGATGATTGCCGACGCGGAAAGCCGTTCCCAGCAGCTGAAGACGGAAGCCAAAGCCCATGCGACCCGTCTGCTGACCGAGGCCAAGGCCCGTTCGGAGCAGATGATC
>JAQXNQ010000265.1 GCA_029098085.1 Oscillospiraceae bacterium | reverse complement strand
AAGCGGGTGCCTCGCTCTTGCAGCGCTCCATGCACATCCGGCAGCGGGTGTGGAACTTGCAGCCCTTGGGCGGGTTGGCGGGCGAGGGAATGCTGCCCTCCAGCAGCACCCGGTTCATCTTGATGTCCGGGTCGGGCATGGGAATGGCGCTGAACAGGGCCTGGGTGTAGGGGTGCAGCGGGTTGCGGAAGATGTCCTCCTTGTCGCCGGTCTCCACCAGATTGCCCAGGTACATGACGCCGATGGTGTCGGAGATGTGCTCCACCACCGACAGGTCGTGGGAGATGAACAGATAGGTCAGACCGTGCTCCTGCTGCAGTTTTTTCAGCAGGTTGATGATCTGAGCCTGAATGGACACGTCCAGCGCCGAGACCGGCTCGTCGCAGACGATGAAATCCGGGTTCAGAGCCAGGGCCCGGGCGATGCAGATACGCTGCCGCTGACCGCCGGAGAACTCGTGGGGATACCGGTCCTTGTGGAAGCTCTGCAGGCCGCATTCCGACATGATCTCGTCCACATAGCTGTCAAACTGCTCCTTGGGGACGATGCCGTGCTCCCTCACCGCCTCGCCGATGATCTCGCCCACCGGCAGACGGGGCGACAGGCTGGAATAGGGGTCCTGGAAGATGATCTGCATCTTGGGGCGCAGCTTCCGCAGCTCCTTTTTGCTGAGCTTGTTGATGTCGATGCCGTTGTACAGCACCTCGCCGGAGGTCTTCTCCAGCAGCCGCAGGATGGTCCGGCCGGCGGTGGATTTGCCGCAGCCCGACTCACCCACCAGACCCATGGTGGTGCCCCGCTTCAGCTTGAAGCTGATGCCGTCCACCGCCTTGACCTGGCCGACCACCCGGGAAAACAGGCCGCCCTTGATGGGAAAATACTTCTTCAGGTCGTTGACCTCCAGCAGAAACTCGCTGGTGGGAGAAACTCCTTTCGCGCTCATGGTCAGCCCTCCTTCTTCTCATCCGCAAAGCGGTAGCAGGAAACGCTGTGGGTGGGAGAAAGCCGGATCTCAGCGGGATAGCGGCCGCTGCAGCCCTCCACACACATCTCGCACCGGTCGCGGAAGTAGCAGTAGTCCGGCATGGCCACAGGATTGGGAACCTTACCGGGAATGCAGTACAGCTCGTCCACCTTCTTGCCCACCACCGGCTTGGAATTCATCAGGCCGATGGTGTAGGGATGGCAGGGATGCTGGAAAATGTCATGGACGGTGCCCTTTTCCACCACCCGTCCGGCGTACATGACCACCACATAGTCGGCCATCTCGGCGATGACGCCCAGGTCGTGGGTGATCAGCATGATGGAAGAGTTGATCTTGTCCTTCAGGTTGCGCAGCAGGTCCAGGATCTGGGCCTGAATGGTCACATCCAGAGCGGTGGTGGGCTCGTCGGCGATGATCAGCCGGGGATCGCAGGCCAGGGCCATGGCGATGCAGACACGCTGCCGCATGCCGCCGGACAGCTCGTGGGGATACATCTGATAGACGCCCTCCACGTTGGCGATGCCGACCATGGTCAGCATCTCGATGGTGCGGGCCTTAACATCCGCCTTGGACATCTGGGGATTGTGCAGCTGAATGACCTCATCTACCTGAGCACCGATCCGGAAGACCGGGTTCAGGCTGGTCATGGGCTCCTGGAAAATCATCGAAATCTGGTTGCCGCGGATGGTCTGCATGACCGCCGTGGGGGTTTTGGCGATGTCGTAGACGCCGTTTGCGCCGTTGAAGCGGATCTCGCCCTCCACGATCTGTCCCTGGGGCCGCTGCACCAGCTGCATCAGGGACAGGCTGGTCACCGACTTGCCGCAGCCGGACTCGCCCACGATGCCCACCGTCTTGCCGATGGGCACATCGAAGGTGACGCCGTCCACCGACTTGACCACGCCGATATCGGTGAAAAAGTAGGTGTGCAGGTTGTCGAACTCCACCACGTTCCGGGAATCCCGCATGGTGGTGGTGTACTCGGAGGGATCCACCTTTTTCCGGTTGCGGCGCTTCTCCAGCTCGCTGGTGATCCTCCGGTTTTCCCGGGAGATCCGCCTGGACTCTCTGGCCGAGATATAATTCCCGCTCTTGCCTTTCTTAAACAACATTGTGCTTCTCCTTTCCGCTCAGCGCTTCATTCTGGGGTCAAAGGCGTCCCGAAGGCCGTCGCCCACAAAGTTGAAGCCCAGTACCGTGATCAGGATCAGGAAGCCGGCGGGAATCCAGACAAACCAGTAGTTGGTCATGACGTAAACCGAGGAAACCGCCTGAATGATGTTGCCCCAGGAGGCGTAGGGGAACTTGACGCCCAGACCCAGGAAGCTCATGGTGGACTCGGTCAGGATGATGCCGCCCAGGCCCATGGTGCAGATGACAATCAGCTGGGGAATGACGTTGGGAATCAGGTGTCGGAAGATCCGGCGGGACACCGAGATGCCGGTGGCCTCCGCTGCGATCATGAACTCCTGTTCGCGGAGCGACAGAATCTGACCGCGAACCATCCGGGCGGTGCCGGGCCAGCCCAGCACACCCAGAATCAGCATCATAATATAAATGCGGGTGGTGGCGCCGACCTTCTGGGCGTCCATGATGGAGCCGATGATGATCAGGATGGGCCAGGTGGGAATGCAGTTGAAGATGTCCACCAGACGCATGATCAGGTTGTCCACCCAGCCGCCGAAATAACCGGCGATGCCGCCCAGCACCACGCCGATCAGGGTCTCAATGATGATGACCACGAAGCCGATCATCAGCGATACCCGGCCGCCGTACATCAGGCGGGTCAGGATGTCCATGCCGTTGCCGTCGGTGCCCAGCCAGTGCTCCTTGCTGGGGGTGGAGTAGATCATGATCAGCTTGGTCTGGGTATCCCGGCGCACCATGAACTGCTCGTTCTTGCGGCGGATCTCCAGGGTCTCCTCCTCGCCGTTTTCATTGGTAAAGTGAACGCTGGTCTCGCCGTTCTCCACGGCCTCCAGAATCAGCGCCCGCATCTCGCCTGAGATGACGGTGCCGTTCTCCACCGCGCGGATGACGTAGGGAGACAGGGTGGCGAATTCCTCGCCGTCCAGGGAGATCAGAGCGGCCTCGTCGTCGATCTCCATCTTATACTTCTTGCCGCCGGCGGTGAAGGAGGTTTTGCCGGCTGCCTTGGCCTCCAGAGCGGCCAGGGTAAAGTCATAGTCCAGCTTGCCGCCGCCGATGCTCTCCAGCACCGTGCGGGTCGCCACAGCCGCAGGCTCCACCCGGTTGATGGTGGTAAACTTGTTGGCGCCCTGAATCACATACAGGTCGCTGCCCACGGTGAAGGTATCCAGTCCCTCGGCCGTGGCCTTGACATAGGCGTCCTGCATCTCCTGGGTCAGTACGCCCGCCCGGTCGGTGAAGACCGGCTGGCCCTTCAGCTTGGCCACCTCCACCACGGGAGTGGAGCTGCCGATGGTATAGGTATCCTCGGTCAGCGGAATCACGGCATACACCGTCTCGCCGGAGGAGAAGGTACTCTCGCCGCTGCTGACGGCCAGCAGGAACTGGCTCTTGTCGTCAGCCGACAGGGTGCCCTCCTGCAGCTCGGCGTAGCGGAAATCGCTGTTGCGGGTGACGCCGGCATATTCCTTGCTCATGGTCTCGTAGGACTCAAACACCTGTTTCTCACCGTAGGGAGAGACAAGGCCGCCCACAAAGGAGAACAGGAACATGGCAATCAGAATGCAGAGGCCCACCATGGCCAGCTTGTTCCGGAAAAACCGCTTGGCCACCATGGCGCCGGGAGAAAGCACCTTGACCCGCCGTTCGTCGTCCAGGGCGACCTTTTCGCCGCCGGGACGCTTTGTTTCGTTCTGATCCATCTGTGCTCCTCCTTTCTCAGCTGATGCGCACACGGGGGTCGACCACCGCGTACAGGATATCCGAAATCAATGTGCCCAGCAGCGTCAGCACCGCCAGGAAGGTGGAATAGAACATATAGAAGTTGATGTCGCCGTTGACCATGGCCGTATAGGAGACATAGCCGATACCGGGAATCTGGAACAGGGTCTCGGTGATCATGGCGCCGGCGAACAGACCGGGCAGCGATCCGCCCACCAGGGTGACGATGGGGATCAGGGTGTTGCGGAAGGCGTGCTTGTTGATGACCTTCCGTTCCGACAGGCCCTTGGCCCGGGCGGTGCGGATATAGTCGGAGTTCATGACCTCCAGCATGTTGGTGCGGGTGTACCGCATCAGACTGCCGATGCTGCAGAAGACCAGGGTCACCACCGGCATAATCATGTGCCGCCCCATATCCATCAGCTTGCCCATGGTGGTCAGGGTGTCATAGTCGCGGCCCACCAGGCCGTACAGGTCCAGCCAGCCCAGCTTGATGGACAGAACGTATTTCAGGATGGTGGCAAAGAAGAAGGTGGGCAGCGAGATACCGATCAGCGCCACGACGGTGACGGTGTAGTCGGTGATGCTGTACTGCTTCTTGGCGGCCAGAATGCCCAGCGGGATGGCGATGAGCATCTCCAGCACAAAGGAGATGGCGCCCAGCACGAAGGAGTACCAGATCACGTTGCTGAACTTCTCAGTGACAGGGATGATATAGTACCAGGAATCGCCGAAGTCGCCCCGGACTGCGTTGCCCAGCCAGGAAAAATAGCCTTCCAGGATGGAGCCGTCCAGATGGTAAATGGTGTTCAGCTGAGCCTTCCATTCCTCAAAGCTCTTGGCGTTGGGCTGCTGCGCCAGCTGCCGGGCCATGGAGTCCACAAAGGAAGTGGGGATGCAGCGCATGACGGCATACAGAATCATCGTGACAAAAAACAGGATGACAGTGCAGAGCATCAACCTCTTGACAATAAATTTCCACACGGAGAGTTCCTCCCTTCCAGATCAGAGATAGTGGGGATATACAACAAATGAGCCCATCGAATCCGACAGGCTCAAATGTCTCAACCGTTAGCTGTCAAAAATCGGTCGCCGGATTGGCTTAGTTCATTTCCAGCAGCTCGATGTCGTTCATCCAGCCCCAGTAGGTGGTGATATCGGGAGTCACGGTATCCATGTTGACCCGCTCCGGGCTGAAGATGACGCATTTCTGTCTCTGATAGACGGGAATCTCAACGGCCCAGTCCAGAACGATGTCCAAGGCCTGCTTGTAGATGGACTTGCGGAAGGTCTGGTCGGCACTGGAACGGCCGTCCATGATCAGCTTATCCAGCTTGTCGTCGACGATGTTGTACTTGTTGTCGTCGGTGCCGCCGGCGCCCAGGATGTTGTTGCTGTGGTAGATCTGATACATGTCGGGGTCGGGAGTGGCGCCCCAGGCAGCGACCCACATCTGAGCCTCACCGGCGTCCAGTGTGTTCCACAGAACGTTGGAGTCGGCGGGGTCGTTGATGACCAGCTCGATGCCGATGGTTTCCAGAGCGGCCTTGGCATAGGTCAGGATGGCGAAGGAGGGATGGTCGCCGGTGCCGTCGGCGGGGATGATGATCTCATAGGACAGGCTGGCGCCCTCGGGAGCGGCGGTGAACTTGCCGGAGGCCTCGTCGAAGGTGTAGCCCGCAGCCTTGAACCAGCTGATGGCACCTTCCAGAGCGGCAGCGTACTTGTCTTCCTCGCTCATGTCGGCGGTGTACAGATCGTTGCCGTCCGCGTCGGTGGAGAAGGCAACCTCGTAGCCCTCATCGGTCTTCTGGGGGGCAGCCCAGGAGGTGTTGGAGATGGGGTAGTTGATGACGGTGGCAACGTCGCCGTAGTAGGAGTCGATGACCACATCACGGTAAACAGAGAAGACGGTGGCAAAGGCCTTGCGCAGAGCTTTGGAGGCGTCGGAGCCAATGTCATCGCCCACCTTCACGTTGGCGGCAGACATGGCAATGTAGCCGTAGCCCAAGTTGTCAACGCGGTTGGTAACGATCACGTTGCCTTCCAGCTCACCGTTGGAGTTGTAGGAGCAGATTTCCTTGAAGGCGTCCACGGAACCGGAGGGATCGGAAATATCAACGGTGCCGGTGCCGACAGCGGCGATCTTATCCTTGTCGTCGGTTTCCTTGAACTGAATGTTCTGGATCTTGGGCTCACCCTTGAAGTAATTCTCGTTAGCCTCGAAGTAGACCACGTTGTTCTCGTAGCGGTCAAACTTGTAGGGGCCGGCACCCATGGGCTGGGTGGTCTTGGACTCGATCAGGGACATATCGCCGAACTCAAAACCGAACTTGTTGTTGTCATAGTCGTACAGGGACTCGTCACCGTAGTAGTGCAGAGGAGCGACGGTGACACCCAGGTTGTAGATGGCGGTGGCGTCAAAGCCCTCCAGGGTCACGGAAACCTCGGTGTCGGACAGCTTCTTGATGCCGGCGATGTTGGGAACGCCGTTGCCGCCCATGGACTCGTCCTGAGAACCGACCTCGGAAATGAAGGCAGCGCGGGCGTTGTCCCGAACGATGGCGCCGGAAGCAGACTCGCCGGCAGCGTCATAGCTGTCCACGTCGCCGTAAGCGGCATAAACCTCGTTGTAGTAGTCTTCGATGGTGGGCATGGTGTCTTCGCTGGTCAGATCAAAGGTGGTGCCGGTCACAGCGCCGGTCAGGACACCGTCGGCCACTTCGCCGAAGCCCCACAGGCTCATGCCCAGAGCAATCTTCAGGCCCTCACTCTTGCCCACTTCCTCAGCGGTCTTGCCCACAACGGATTCCGCATAGGCAGAGGCATAGTTACTGTACACATAATCCACGATGCCCTGAATGTCAGCGGTCCACTCGCGGGTCACGATCTCCCACAGCTGGTCGGCAATGGCCTGATCCACGCCGTCAACGGTATTACCCTCGCCGGCAACCCACACCTGATCGAAAATCTCGCCATACTTTTCATAAACCTCGTCAGAGGTCTGGGTCTGGTAGTTCTTCAGGCCAACGATGGGCATGGAGCCGAAGGAAGCGCCGCCGTAGAAAGAGGGATCGGCGTAGACGTACATAGAGAAGATGACGTCGTCAATGGTCAGGGGCTCGCCGTCGCTGAACTTGATGTCGTCGCGGATCTTGAAGGTGTAGACGGTGGTGTCGGTCTTCTGATCGATGGTCAGATCGGCAATGCCGGTGTACAGGTAGTCGGTGCCGTTGTAGGAGCGGGTCTCGCCCTCAATGCCCTTTTCCACCACGGCGCCAACGCGGTCGGTGCCCAGCAGGGAAATGGAGGTCATGCTGGCCACATCCTGGTCATAGGCAGTGGAAGCGAAGAAGGGGCTGAACTTCTCGCTGAAGCGGGCATAGCCCACCACCAGAGGCGTGTCGTTCTTCTCTTCGGTGGTCGTGCTGCTGGTGCTGGCAGTGCTGCTCTCCTTGGAGCTGGTCTCGCTGCTGCTTTCGGTCTTGCCGCCGCAGGAAGCCAGTGCACCGCAAGCCATGGAGACTGCCAGCAGGGACGCCAGCAGCCGCTTGGTGCTTGTGATTCTCATGTTTACCTCTCCTTAAAAACATGTCGGGCCCGCGCGGCTTGTCCGCACGGGGTTATATAAAACAGAATGATTATACCAATTTTGCAGGGTTCTGTCAAGGCGGCTGTGCCAAAAGCACGGATTTTTGCACTTTTTGATTTTTCAGGGAGAACAGCTGTCCGCGGAAATTTTCCCGATTTTCCTGCATTTTTCGACAATCCAACGCATATATATGCAGCATCCTGTCAAAATGACCGCCTGCAGAAGAAAAAATATCCATTCTGTTGTCGGACGGTTTTTCGCAAAAACAAGGAAAATCGCCTGCCCAATGAAGGTCAGACCGCTGCAGGCCGTCAGCAGGGCCGTCATGCTCCGCAGCCGCAGCCAGCTGTGATCCTTTTCCTCCCGCTTCATCCGCCAGGGCGCCCGCAGCACCCGCCAGGCTCCCGCCGCCAGAAAGGCCGCCGGCAGCATCCCCGCCATATAGGGCAGCACCACGTACCAAAGCCGTCCGCTCTCCCCGCCGGTGAATCCGGTCAGAAAGTAGACCGCCGCCAGAAGGGCCGCCCCGGCCGCCGCCGGAATGCGGCTCTTTTTCCACAACTCCTCCGGCTCCAGGGCGAAGTAATCCCCCTTATAAACATACTTTTCCACAACCTTCCCCCTGCTGTTGGTGGAAAGGGTGGCCTGATAATCGTTTGGGTAATTTTTCCTCATGCCGCTTCTCCCTTCTCTGCCCATCTTCCCAAAGCATATACAGCTTTATGATACCCGATTCCGCCCGGAAAAGCAACCGCCCCGCCGGAAGGGACGCACAAAATTTTCATTTTTCCTCTTGTATGGAAGCCGGTTTCGCCTTATACTGAATCATAGGGAAATTTGCGTTCCCATATAATTGAATTCTCCTGAACCGTTTGTCAGAAAGGAATATTGCCATGAATTACATCCGCTGCCGCTGCGGAGAACGCGTCTTCTGGGCACTGGAAGAGCAGGACTGCGCAGCGGTTCTCACAGCCGCCCCCTATCTGGGCGGCGTCCCCACCGGCGAGCGCCTGCCCCTGCAGCAGGTCACCCTGCTGGCCCCCTGCGAGGGCGGCAAAATCGTAGCCGTCGGGAAGAATTACCGGGAGCACATCCAGGAAATGCAGGCCGACTTCGGCGACGCCGTCCCGGAAAAGCCGGTGTTGTTTTTCAAGCCCTCCACCTGCATCAACGACCCCGACGGCGCGGTGGTCTACCCTGACTTTTCTCACCGGGTGGACTACGAGGGCGAGCTGGCGGCAGTCATCGGCCGCCGGATGAGCCACGTCTCCGCCGAAGAGGCCCTGGACTATGTCTTCGGCTACACCATCTGCAACGACATCACCGCCCGGGACATCCAGAAGAGCGAGGGCCAGTGGACCCGTGGCAAGGCGGTGGACGGCTTCGCGCCGGTGGGTCCCCGCATTGTGCAGGGGCTGGATCCCGCCGCACTGCAGGTAAGGACCCGCCTCAACGGTGAGCTTCGTCAGGACGGCCGCACCGCTGATTTCATCACCCCCCTGCCCCGGCTGCTGGCTTTCATTACCGAAGCCATGACCCTGCTGCCCGGCGATCTGGTCATCACCGGCACCCCCGCCGGTGTGGGGCCCATGGTGCCCGGCGATGTGGTGGAGGTGGAAATCCCCGGCATCGGCGTCCTCCGCAGCCGGATTGTCTCCGGAGAGGGAGGCGCCCAATGAAGGAAGTCACCGTCAGAGGGCTGACCCTGGGCAGCGGCCGCCCCAAAATCTGTGTGCCGGTGGTGGGCCGCAGCCTGCCCGAGATCCTGTCCCAGGCTGACCGGCTGCCGCCCCTGAACCCCGATCTCTGCGAGTGGCGGGTGGACTGGTTCGCCGGCGCCGCCGATCCTCAGCTGCTGCTGTCCGCCGCCCGGGCGGTACGGGAAGCTCTGCCCCGGCTGCCCCTGCTGTTCACCTTCCGCACCCAGGCGGAGGGCGGCAGACAGTCCCTTTCCCGGGAGCAGTATCTGGACATCTGCCGCCTGCTGATGACCTCCGGCTGCTGCGATCTGATCGATCTGGAGCTGTTCACCGTCGGGGACGACGCCGTTTCCCTTCTGGAGGAGGCCCACGCAAGCGGGGTGCTGGTGGTCCTGTCCAACCACGATTTTGAAGCCACCCCGCCGGAGGAGGAGCTGCTCCGCCGTCTCTCCCTCATGGACAGTCTGCCAGCCGATCTTTCCAAGATCGCCGTCATGCCCCATGGCCCCGAGGATGTGCTGGCCCTGCTGTCCGCCACCTGCCGGGCCCGGCAAACGGCGGAGCATCCCATCATCACCATGTCCATGGGCCCCATGGGCGCGGTCAGCCGGGTCTGCGGCGAGCTGTTTGGCTCCTGCCTGACCTTCGGCTCCGCCGGACACACCTCCGCCCCCGGACAGATTCCGGTGCGGGAGCTGCGGAGCATGATGGAGCTGCTCCGGCCCGGTCAGCCGGACTGAGACGCCCTATGAATCATGGATAAGGCAGGTGCT
>JAQXNQ010000264.1 GCA_029098085.1 Oscillospiraceae bacterium | reverse complement strand
CAAAATCCTGCTGGGGCCGGACGGGAGAACCATCGGCGTGGAGCCGAGGAAGCAGGGCGAAGCGGAAAAAATTATTGAGTCTTTGATGCTTACCGCCAATGAGGCCGCCGCCCGGACTGCCCGGGACGCGGGGATCCCCTTTGTCTATCGGGTGCATGAGCAGCCCAGCCCCGAAAAGGCGGAGGGGCTGCGGGAGATCCTCAGGGCGCTGGGCGAGGATACGGCGCCGCTCAGGAAGGATCAGGTGCCGGTTGCCGCTCTCAGCGCCGTGCTGGAGAGCGTGCGGGGCAAGCCCTGCGAGCTGCCGGTCAACCGGCAGGTGCTCCGTAGCATGATGAAGGCCCGGTACAGCGAGCATCCGCTGGGGCATTACGGTCTGGCGCTGGCGGATTACGCCCATTTTACCTCTCCCATCCGCCGGTATCCCGATCTGGCCATTCACCGGATCCTCAGCGACCGGGTCAGCGGCGGGGAAGCGGCGGCGCTGCAGCGCCGGTACCGCGCCTTTGCGGTTCGGGCAGCGGCCCATTCCTCCGAGATGGAGCTGACGGCTCTGCAGACCGAGCGCCGGTGCGAGGACTGCTATAAGGCAGAGTATATGGCTGGCAGAATCGGGGAGACCTTTGATGGCGTCATCAGCGGTGCGGTTTCCTACGGCTTTTTCGTCGCCCTGCCCAGTACGGTGGAAGGGTTGGTACGGCTGCCGGATGGCGGAAACGGCCGGTATGTCTTTGACGGCCTCATGGAGCTCCGGGATACCCTGACCTCCCGCCGCTGGCGGGTGGGCGACCCGGTGCGGGTGCGCTGCGTCGGAGCCGATGTGGCCGGCGGCAGGGTGGACTTTGAGCTTTGTCAGTAAGGCTTCCAGCCCTGGGCGGAAAGCCGGGACGCGACCTCCTCCATGTGCCGGATTCGCTCCTTGTAGTTGGGAATCTGGGTGCTGACCATCCACCAGAAGGCTTTGGAGTGATCAAAATACCGCAGGTGGCACAGCTCGTGTACCACCAGGTAGTCCAGATCCTCCGGATACAGGAAAACAGCCTTCCAGCTGAACAGCAGTCTGCCGTCCCGTCTGCAGCTGCCCCAGGAGCTGTTGGAGCGACCCACGGACACCGAGGCCGGGGTCACACCCAGCAAAGGCGCATAGTGCCGGATCCGGCGGTTGATCTCCTCCAGTGCAAGGCCTCTGCAGCAGACAGAGACAGCGGCCCTTTCGTCCTCAATCCGTCTGGGCAGGCAGAGCCAGTTCTCTCCGAAGGACGGCTGACTGCCCCTGTACAGGGCAAAGGTTCTGCCCAGCATCCAGATGCGGCCGCCCTGCAGCAGAGGGCGCTCCTGGGCGCTTTGGATGGTCTGTTTCCGCTGGAGCAGCCACGGCTGATTGTCTTCTACCGCCCGGCGGGCCATCTCCTCCGAGAGACAGAGGGGGCCGCGGATCAGGACGGTGCCATCAGCTTCCAGTGAGAGGGAGACAGTTTTGCGGCTGGAGCGGATCAGGGTACAGGAAAAACCGAGATGCTGAAAGGAAAGGACAGAAGATTTCATGACAGACTCCTTTTTTGAAACGGAAGAGCGGTGGATGCTGGATCCGCTGCTGTTTGAGGAAGGACGGCTGGAGGCGATGAAGTCCTTCACCGGCCTGCATCGCCCCGAGGGAGAGGACGGCATCGGCACTCTGGGTGAAAAATCGGTGCACCGGGTGCTGAAGTACTGCTGCAGTCCCTTTTCGGACGGCCGGGAGGTGACGGTGGGCGGCTATGTGGCGGACGTGGTGGGCGAGCAGGGGATCATCGAGATCCAGTCCGCCCGCTTTGACCGGCTGCGGGACAAGCTGGGGGCGTTTCTGTCCTGCTGTCCCGTGACGGTGGTCTGGCCTGCTGAGCGGGAGAAGTGGATCTGCATGGTGGATCCCCGGACCGGTGAGCTGCTGAGTCGCCGGAAATCACCGGTGCACCAGACGGTCTACGGGATTTTTCCGGAACTGTACCGGCTGAGGGAGTACCTGCCGCTGCCGGGGCTCCGGTTCCGGGTGGCCCTGCTGGAGACCGAGGAGTACCGGTACAGGCGCCCTCAGAAGGGGCGACGGGCGGTTCGCTGCGACCGGATTCCCTTAAGGCTCCTGGGGCAGGAGGCGCTGGATTCGCCGGAGGATTATCTCCGTCTGCTGCCGGGGGGTCTGCCCGACCTGTTCGGTGCAAGAGAGGTGTCCGATCGGCTCGGGCTGGATCAGAACAGCTGTCGGATCATGCTCCGGGTCATGGAGGCCGCAGGGGCCATTTGCTTCGCCGGAAAGGATGGCAGACGTCTTCTGTTCCGAAAAGCCCGGGATGGGGAGACTGTTTTTTCAGATCACTGAGAAAGGAGATTTTTATGTTTCATGACATGCGCAGAAAGGCACAGGCCCTTTCTCCCGAAGAAAGCATCCAAATCCTGACGGAGGGCAGCTCCGGCGTTCTGGCACTGGCGGCACAGCCCCAGGAGGAGTACCCCTACGCCGTTCCCCTGAGCTATGTATACGGGGACGGAAAAATCTGGTTCCACTGCGCTTCAAGCGGCCACAAGCTGGAGCTGCTCCGGCAGAATCCCCGGGCCTCCTTCTGCGTGATCGGGAAGGATCAGATTATGCCGGAGGAGTATACCACCTATTACCGGAGTGTCATCGCGTTTGGCAATATCCGCATCCTGGAGAATGAGCAGGAAATGCTCCGGGCCATTGAAAGACTGATGGTCAAATACGCGCCGGAGGACGACGCCGCCCACCGCAGCAGCATCATCCGGAAGAGCCTTGGCGGGCTCTGCATGCTGGAGCTGGAGATTGAGCGCCTGACCGGCAAGGAGGCTATCGAGCTGACCCGGGCGCGCTCCGAACGTTGAAGAAAAAGCTCTCCGCATACAAAACCTGCACCGCCGAAGGTTTTCGCAGCAGTGCAGGCTTTTCGTTTTGCAGTCCGGACGGGCTGTCGCAGCTTTCCGGAAAAGCTCAGACCCCTTCCAGATCAAAAGGTGGAATGAAGCTCTCCTCGGCGGTTCCGCCCTCCTGGATGAAGGCGTTCTCGGCGCCGTGCCGCAGGGCGTAGTCCAGCAGCCGGTCGTATTCCCGGGCGGTGAGACGGCGGTTCAGATCCTCGTCCGGCAGAGGGAAGGGCGGCGGTGTGTACTGGTTCATGATGCTGATCCAGATTTTGTTTCCGTACCGTTCCAGCAGCGTCCGCAGCACCGCCCGGGAGTCGCTGCCCTGTCCGGGGAGGGCCAGATGCCGGACGATGACCCCCCGGCGGATCATGCCGTTTTCATCGAAATCCGCTTCTCCCGTCTGGCGGACCATTTCATCCAGCGCCGGCAGGATATGGCCGGGATAGTCCGCCGCAGCGGACAGCCTTCCCGCCAGCTGGGGCGACAGGTACTTCATATCCGGCAGATAGACGTCGACCATTCCCTCCAACAGCCGCAGCCTCTCTGGGAGCTCATAGCCGCTGGTGTTGTAGACCACGGGCAGGGTCAGCCCCTCCTCCCTGGCCATCCGCAGGGAGACCAGAATCTGGGGCAGATAGTGGGTGGGCGTCACCAGATTGATGTTGCGCGCCCCCTTTTGCTGCAGCTCCAGATAGATGTCGGCCAGCCGCCGGATGGGGATTTCCTTTCCCGCTTCGCCCCGGCTGATCTCCCGGTTCTGGCAGAAGCTGCAGCGCAGGGTGCAGCCCGAGAAAAAGACGGTGCCGGAGCCCTCCGTCCCGGAGATGCAGGGCTCCTCCCAGAAGTGCAGCGCCGCTCTGGCCAGCCGGACATGCTCCCCCGCAAGGCCGCAGAAGCCCTTTTGTCCCGCCAGCCGGTTGACGCCGCATTGCCGGGGGCAGAGGGTGCAGTGCCTGAGAAGTCCGAGAATGTCGTCCATGAATCCGTCTCCTTTCTGAGTCTTTCCTTTATCTTACTACAGGAGCGGATTTTGTACAAGGCTTTATTCCACCGCAATGTAAACATCCATATACTCGGTGCCGTCCATGACATACTCCTTCTCAAAGCAGGAGATGACCGCCTTGTCATGGCAGGGCCGGATGCCAAGATGCTCCATGCGGGACATCAGCAGCCTGTAGGCCCCCGGGATGACCCGGAAGGGGTCGGAGAAGGGGCTTTTGATGGTGACGGCGATGTATTTCTGCCGCTGCTGGGTCAGCGCTTCGCCTTCCCCGGGCGTGACGCCGTCGGGCAGAATCAGGGCGGCGGCATAGCCTTGCATATTGAAGACGTTAATTTGCTCCTGGGAGACCATCGGGAAATCCCAGCCGATGATCTGCGGGGCGTCGAGCTGCAGGGCTGCTGCCCATTTTTTACATGAGCCTTGGCGTCGTCCTCTGGCTCCCTGCTGATGACGGCGTAGGGAAGGTATCGGAAGGCCTCGACCCATTCAAACCGGATGTTGGAGTAAGCTTTGTCCGTCAGGGTCATGTCCTCCCGGATCAGCTGATCCATCGTGCAGGAAAACAGGCTGCAAAGCTCGATGACCTTGCCGATTTCCGGGTATGCCGTGTCCAGCTCCCATTTGGAGACCGTCTGCCTGCTGACGCCCAGCTTTTCCGCCAGCTCCTCCTGGGTCATGCCGCCCTGCATTTTTCTCAGAAACTGCAGATTTTGTCCGAAACTCATTTTGGATCCGCTCTTTTCTTTAGTTATGTCCATTATATCCCCTTTGCCGGGCGGTTTCAAACAATTCTGCCGTTCCTTTTTTCAGGGGAACGCAACCGGAAGGCGCGCGGAAGGAATCACCGTCTGTGTTCCCTCCGCATAGAATGTCCCAGACCGTCCGGGGATTTCCCGGGCGGCAGCAGGGCTTTCCGGCGGAATAAAGCCTGCCGGAGCCCGGAAAGGCGCGGAAACAGCCATGAATAAACGAACCACTCTGCTGGCGGCCGGGGGCGATGAGCGCTTTGTCTGCCTCTGCCGATTGCTGGCGGAAAAACAGCCCTGTACCCTCTATACCCTGGGCTTCGGCGAACGGCTGGCGGCGGTGCCCGGGCTACGAAATCTCTCCCAGATCAGCGAGCTGCGCCAGCAGCCGGACCTTCTGATTCTGCCGCTGCCCCTGTCGTCGGACGGCGTGCATCTCCGAGCGCCCTTTCATGACGGAAACCCGGTGCTGCTGCGGTATCTGCTGGATCTCTGCCATCGGGATACGCTGATCTTCTGCGGAAGGGCGGATGAGGCCTTCCGGGCGGACTGCCGTCAGCGGGGCCTGATGCTGACCGACTACCTGGACGATGAGACCTTTACGGTGAAAAACGCCGCCGCGACCGCCGAAGCGGCAGTAACCCTGGCCTGTGAGCTGCGGCCCCGCACCCTGCTGGGAAGTCGGGTACTGGTGCTGGGCGGCGGGCGGATCGCCAAAAACCTCTGCCGGATGCTGCAGGCCTACGGCGCGCGGGTGATCTGTGCGGCCCGGTCGTCGGAGCAGCGGGTCTGGGCAGCGCTGGCCGGAGCGGAGGGGGTGCCCCTCGACGACATCCGGGAGCCGGAGCGGATCGATCTGGTTTTTTCGACCATTCCCAGAACCGTTTTCGGCGAAGCGGAGCTTTCCCGGCTGCGGCGGGACTGTCTGCTGATCGAGCTGGCCTCGATGCCCGGCGGCATCGATGAACGGGCGGCGGGACAGCTGGGGCTGCGGCTGGTGAAGGCCCTTTCCCTGCCGGGCAGGACGGTGCCCGAATCGGCGGCCCAGTGGCTGCTGGAGCTGATTCTGCAGAAGGAGGCGGAGATTGGTGGAGCGGACTGAACCGGTCCGGCTGGGCTTTTGCCTGACCGGATCCTTTTGTACCTTTGAAGCGGCCTTTGCCCAGATGGCCCGCTGCCGGGAGCTGGGCTATGAGATTCTGCCGGTTTTTTCGGAAAACGCCGCCCGGATGGATACCCGCTTCGGCAGGGCGGCGGATTTTCTCCGGCGGGCGGAGGCGCTGTGCGGCAGAAAGCCGGTCTGTACCATCGCGGAGGCGGAGCCCATCGGCCCCGCCGATCTGATTGATATTCTGCTGGTGGCACCCTGTACCGGCAATACTCTGGCGAAGCTGAATCTGGCCGTGACCGATACGGCGGCGACCATGGCGGTGAAGAGCCATCTGCGGCGGGGGCGGCCGGTGGTGCTGGCTCCCTCTACCAACGACGCTCTGAAGGGCAGCGCCAAAAACATCGGAGCGCTGCTGGCCCGGGAGCATTTCTATTTTGTCCCCTTCCGGCAGGATAACCCGGAGGGGAAACCGGCGTCGGTGGTGGCGGACTTTTCCCTGATCCCCCAGACGCTGGAGGCGGCCCTGAGGGGGGTGCAGCTGCAGCCGGTGATCCGTGCGCTGTGAAGGAAAACGCCCGTCTCGAAAGGCGGGCGCTCTTCGTTATTCTTCCGCAAACAGCTCATCCAGGCACCGGCCGTCCGTATCGGGCAGTTCGATGCCGAGGGCTCTGGCAAAGGTGGGTGCTTCGTCCACCAGATACGCCCTTTTCAGCAGGGCTCCCGGCTTCATGTGGGGCCCCCATGCGATCAGCGTCGGCTGCGGACCCTTTTCCGGCAGGTAGCCGTGGGTGGCCATGCCGAAACGGTAATCGCTGTTGTCCTGCGGCCGGACAAGGGGACGGATCCAGTCGTTGCTGAAGGTGGTGTAGCCGTCCGTTTCGACGACAAAGGAGAAGGGGCCGCCCAAGTGATGCCTTGTCCGGGCCTCTTCTTCGGTGAAGATCTCGCCGATTCCGGCTGTTTCGGTGGCTTTGATCTCCTCCAGCGCAGTCTGCGTCCGCCGGAGGGCATCGGCGTCGTCCGGATGCTTCAGATAGACCAGCGCCGACATGCCGCCGGACTTGGCAAAGGCAGTCCAGTCCCGGATATGGCCTGCTTCGTCCACATCGATCAGGCCTTTTTCCGCCAGCAGCACGTTGAGGGCGATGCAGCGCCGGATATTCATCTGCCCGTGGTCGCTGACCAGGAAAAAGTCGGTTTTGTCCAGGATGCCGGCGTCGTCCGCCGCCTTCATCAGCTGGCTGAGCCAGAGGTTGGTTTCATGGAGACCGGACGTGACCTTTGGGGAGAACAGGCCGGTCTGGTGTCGGTAGCCATCGATGTTGGCGGGATGGATCATCAGCAGGTTCGGCTTGAAGGCGGTCAGCATGTCGCAGGCGCACTGCATGACAAAGGCGTCGGCCCAGGGGTGCTGGCGATGGCGGTTTTCAATCAGTTTAAGGTTTGGGCGGACAATCTTTTCCATGACCTCCTCGCTGGTGCCGGAATCCCGGAAGCACTGCTCGGAGGATTCGCCGTGCTGCGGCCAGTATTCGTCAATCAGATAATCAATATGAGGATCTCTTCCGGTGACAGGCCAGAAGACGGAGGCCGTGGTCAGACCGTTTTCCTTGGCACGGTCGAAAATAGTTTTTCCTCTGGCGGACGAACGCATATGCTGCCAGGGATTGGAGCGGGTGCAGAGCTGCTGCATCTCATTTTGCAGCACGCCGTGCCGGTCCGGGTACAGGCCGGTCATCATGGTGGTGTGGCAGGGATAGGTAATGGTGGGGTAGATGGACTGTACTCGCTCCACACGGGCAGCCCGATCCCATATGTCAGCGACGGCATAAAGCCTGGAAAGCTCCTCCAGATCCTCAAAAACCATGGCATCCGCCGAAAGGACAACGACATAACGATCCTGCACGAAAAGGCCTCCTTTAGCTGTTGAAAATCAATTTCAATGCCATTATATACCCTTTTTCGTGAAAATTCAATAAAGATAAGCCGGCTTTTTCCAAAGACAAGAAAAAACGCATGAAAGAGCGGTAAAGTTTTTCGCTGGCGGGCTGGAAGCCGATGCCGGAAAGTGCTGTCATATCGCTAAAAAAAATCCGCTGGCCTTCTGTATTTCCTGACAAAAAGCGGAAGTTTCCCGCCGCTCTTGACAGGCAAAAGTCCGGCATGATACAATAAACACAGTCAACTCGCCGGTCAAACGGCGGGCATTTTTCTGTCTATACTGTTAGATACCTAACTAATGAAATGCGATGAGGTGATTCCATGTCAAATGCGCAGCAGTCCGGCACCGGACAGGAGGTCCGTGCCGAAAACAAGATGGGAACTATGCCGATGGGGAAGCTGCTGTTTTCCATGGCGCTGCCCATGATGATCTCGATGATGGTGCAGGCGCTGTACAACGTGGTGGACAGCATTTTCGTCTCCCGGGTCAGTGAGGATGCCCTGACCGCCCTGTCCCTGGCCTTCCCGGTACAGAACCTGATGATCGCCGTGGGAAGCGGCACCGGCGTCGGCATCAACGCCCTTCTGTCCCGCAGTCTCGGCGAGAAGAAGTTTGAGCAGGCCAACCGGACGGCCTGCAACGGCCTTTTCCTGGCCATTGTCAGCGCGGCGGCGTTTCTGCTGTTCGGTCTGTTTGGCACCAACCTGTACTTCACCCTGCAGACTGACATTCCGGCCATCATCGAGGGCGGCGACGCCTATCTGGGCATTGTCTGCATCGGCTCGGTTTTCCTGTTTGGTCAGGTGACGCTGGAGCGGCTGCTTCAGTCCACCGGCAAGACGATGTACAGCATGATCTCCCAGTCCACCGGCGCCATTGTCAACATCATTCTGGATCCCATCATGATCTTCGGCCTGCTGGGCTTCCCCGCCATGGGGGTGGCCGGTGCGGCGGTGGCAACGGTGATCGGACAGGCGCTGGCCTGCCTGATCGGCCTGTACCTGAACCTGACCCGCAACAAGGAGATTACCTTCCGGCTGCAGGAGCTCCGTCCCCGCGGAGGCATCGTAGGGCAGATCTATAAGGTAGGCGTTCCGTCCATTGTCATGATGTCCATCGGCTCCCTGATGACCCTGGGCATGAACACCATCCTCATGGGCTTTTCCTCCACGGCCACGGCCATTTTCGGCGTCTATTTCAAGCTGCAGAGCTTCGCGGTCATGCCGGTCATCGGCATGAACAACGCCATGGTGCCCATCATCGCCTACAACTACGGCGCCCGGCACAAGGAACGCATTGTCCATGTCATCAAGCTGAGCATCTGTGTTGCTGAGATCATGCTGACCCTCTTCATGATCATTTTCCAGATTTTCCCGGACAAGTTTCTGGCGCTGTTTGATGCTTCGGAGCATATGCTGTCCATGGGCATCCCGGCCCTTCGGATCATCACGACCCACTTTGTTCTGGCGGGCTTCTGCATCATTGCCGGATCGGTGTTTCAGGCGCTCGGCAACGGCATGCTGAGTTTGATCGTGTCGGTTGCCCGTCAGCTGGTGGTGCTGCTGCCGGCGGCCTGGCTGCTGTCGCTGAGCGGGGACGTCAATATGGTCTGGTGGGCGTTCCCCATCGCCGAGCTGGCCTCGCTGCTGTTCAGCGCCCTCTTCCTGCGGCATATTTATAAAAAGGAGATTCTGCCGCTGGACAAGCCCGCCGCATGACAAAATCCCTTCCGTCTCCCAAAGGAACGGAAGGGATTTTTCATTCGTTTTTCAGCTTGATCTGCTTCCATTTGCCGCTCTGATACCGCAGCAGCACCAGAATGGAGCGGAGCAGCTGATCCAGCACCATGGCGATCCAGGCGCCCTCCAGCCCCCAATGGAACAGGTTGATGAACACGATGGCCGAGATGGGACGCACCAGCAGCACGGTAATGAAGGTAATGACCGCGGTAGCCCTGGTATCGCCCGCTCCCCGGAGACCGCCCGCGATGATGAACTGGGAGGACTGCAGCGGCTGCATGACCGCCACCAGCAGCAGAATCCTGCCGCCCAGCCGGATGATCTCGGGGTCGTCGTTGTACAGCCCCACCAGCTGATGACCGAAGAAAACGAAGGTCAGACCGATGAGAATGGCCACCATCATGCCGATCCGCCGGGTGCGGGTGCAGTAGGCCTGTCCCATGTCGGGGCGCTTCCGGCCAAGGCTCTGCCCCATGAGGGTGGTGGCCGAGACGGCAAAGGCCTGTCCGTTCATGAAGGAAAGAGCCTGAATATTCATGCAGACCTGATGGGTGGCAAAGGGAACGGTGCCCAGAGAAGCCACGGTTTTGGAGTAGATGATCATGCCCGCCCGCATCAGCAGCTGCTCCACCATGGCCGGCAGACCGATCTGGAAGATGTTCTCCAGAATCTCCCGGTTGGGCCGGAAGCCCTCCCGCAGCCGCAGCTTCAGGTATCCGCGGCCCCGGAGCATGACCAATCCCGCCATGACAAAGGCCACAAACTGACCGATGATGGTAGCCAGGGAAGCGCCCGCCACCCCCATCTGCGGAAAGCCCAGATGCCCGTAGATCAGCAGGTAGTTGAACACCACATTGACCAGATTGGCGATCAGATTGTAGACCATGGCCGTACGGGAATCTCCCACGCCGCGCAGTACCGCCGTAAAGGTGCTGGTCAGGGCCATGAAGACAAAGCCCAGCATCTGAATCTGCAGGTAGACGGTGCCGCCCTGCAGGGCCTGTTCATCCGCCGCGCCCATAAAAAGCACCATGGGCTCCGCGAATACATACCCGAGAATGGAGGCGGTCAGCGACAGCAGAAAGGTCAGCAGCATGGCCTGCCGCACCACCAGATTGGCCTTTTCCGGAGTCCCGGCGCCCTTGTACCGGGCCACCAGCGCCGTTGCGCCCACGTTCATGGCGGCAAACATGGTCATCAGCAGGAACTTGGGCTGGGTCGTCAGGCCGACGGCGGTCAGCGCCCAGGCGCCCAGCGAGCCCACCATCATCAGATCCACCATGGAGGTCAGCTGGGTCAGCATCAGCTCCACAAAGGAGGGCCAGGCGATGCGCACCACGTCCCTGTACAGCATCCGGGAGGTAATGCCCTCCGGCAGCCTTTTATCCACCCTGCCCAGGGATTCCGGGCTGCCGTCCCCGAAGGGGAGCCCGTCCAAAGCGGTATGAAGCTGCTTCTTGTTTGATTTTGCCGTCATCGCTGCCGCGCCGGTTCCCGTCCGGCGCACCTTCCTTTCTCGTTGTCCGCTGCGGAGAGCGGTTTGCGGGAAGCCTGCTGGTAATTTGTTTCACTGTCAACTAATTTTTCGCCTGAAAAAGCTCCGCTCCGCCGCAGCAGAGGGAGGAACAGGTAAAGTTCATGTAAACTTTTGCTTATATGATACATATTATATCTGATTCCCACGGAAAAGTCCAGCGCCAGACCAGTGGAAAGCCGTATTTCGTTAGAAGTATACAAGAATCGCCCTGGTTTTTTGGATGGAGCACCGATGAGATTCAGCTGAACGGCAAAGCAGCGCCACGGAAATCCATGCCGCTGTCAGCTTGTCGATAAAGTCACTACTGATTGACGATTTGCACAAATAGACAACTTACTTTCAATTGGTTGCCAAATCATTTAAAGTTCCATCGCTTTCGCTCACGCGAAAGCTGAGAGAAGTCCTTACGGCCTTCTCTCGGACTGGTACAACTTTCGGAAGGTTGCCAAAGATTATGGGTCAAGGGGCTCGCCCCTTGCAGGTCCAGGGCAGCGCCCTGTGTCGCCTCGGTATGACCTGCGGTCAAACCTTCCGCAGAGCGCGAAATCCTGCTCCTCCGCGCCCGGCGCGGACAATCAATACAAAAAGGCGCGGCTCGCAGGCCGCAAGATTCCCCTCAGAGACCCCATGCCCGCTTCCAGCGGGCATACACTTTTCTCGCTCTTTGTGCAACTTTTTCTGGCAAACCACTTTTTCGACAGCCTGAGCAGCGGCACGGAAATCCATGCCGCTGCCGCTATAGGGAGTTATCCCAAAATGGTAACCGGAACCAGAATATGGGTGGGACGGTCGGGAGCCGTGATGTCCAGAATCAGTCCGTTGACAGCCTCAACGCGCTCACCGGCTGTAATGGTAAAGGCTGCTTCGGCATTGGCGGCGTCAGAGGGCAGGTCGGGATTGAAGCTGGCCATGGTGGCGGTGAAGAGGCACTTGCGCCCCGAGACCTGCCAGCCCTCGGGCAGCACCCAGTTCAGACGGAACTGTCTCGCCTCCGGCAGGGTATGGGGCCGCAGGGCGACGGTGCCGGTCAGGGATTCTCCCGGAGCCAGAACCGGCTCCCGGTCAAAGGAGAGGATCGCTTCGGCAAAGGGCGCGTCGATGCTGAAGGACCAGCGGGTGCGGCAGCGCAGACTGTCCGGCAGTCCCCTGCCCATCAGGCTCTCGGTCGTAACGCCGGAGAAGTCGTTCTCGCTGCCGATCTCCACCGACACGCCCCGGTCCATGAAGTCGGCCATGCCGGTGCGCAGGGTTACGGGCAGCAGGTTCAGCACACAGTCGGTCAGCGCGGTGCAGCTCTGGGGGAATCGGCCATGGCCGTTCAGCAGGCAGCAGTTGACAATGCTGTCGCCGATATACTGCCGCCAGTCCTCCGGAATACCGGCCATGCCCTGCATGATGCCCAGCAGCGCGCCGACGGTGGCGCCGGTGCAGTCGGTATCGTCGCCGCAGTTGACGGCTGTAATCACCGAGCGCTTGAAGTCGCACTCCCCATAGAGCAGCCCCAGAATCACAAAGCCCACATTGGCGGGCGCCTGGAACCAGCCGATGTCGGCGGACTGCTCAATCAGCGCCAGCCGGACCTCCTTCCAGCTGACCCCCCTGTCATAGCTTTCCACCACCAGCCGGACCGCCCTGGCTACCCGGCAGTCCTCCGGAATATGGGACAGGCCGATGCGGATCAGGGTACGGATGTCCTTGCAGACAAAGGCGGCGCTTTCCATGGCGGCCACAAAGATGGCGGCGTAGCTGCCCTCCCCGAAGCCATGATCGACGCTGGCGTCCTCAAAGGCGTAGTGCACGGCCTTCTCTACCCTTCCGGGGTAAAGGCTGGCCCAGATCTCGGTGCGGATCCAGGCGCCGTTGGAGTTTTTCCAGTGCTCATTGAACAGCTCGCCGGACAGGGGAGGGAGGATGCCGCCCCGCATATTGGCCTTGCCCACGCCGTATTCGTTCCAGTGGGGCTTCACATAGCCGAGCCAGTATTCGCCCAGGGTTTTGGAATTGACGTTCTGAGGGCCCAGCTCATCCATGGCCCGGAGCCAGACCAGCTGCAGATCCAGATCGTCGTTGGGCAGGGGCTGACCCGGTCTGGAGGCAAAGCCCTCGATGTCCAGCAGCTCCCGTCCGCCCTCATAGGGGGTACCGATGGTTCCGCCGATGTTCTTGCCCAGCCAGCAGGCATAGATGGCGTCCCGCAGATATTCCTTGGAAAATTTCATGAAAATCCCTCCGGTTCTTGATTTTTCTGCTGCCCTTATTATAATGGAATCAGAGGGGAAAATCCTTGCGAAAGAGGGCGAAAATCATGCGAAACCGATCAAATGCTTCGCTGCCTGCGGTCTATGCCTCCTCCGGGAGCGGCTGGCACCGGCAGGGAGCGCAGCCCGGGCCGCTGGAGGTCTTCGAGCTGAACTACCTCCATTATCACGATACGCTGGAGCTGGGGCTCTGCCTGTCCGGGCAGGGCATCTGCCGGATTGAGGATGCGGAAACGCCCTTCACGGCGGGGGATGTCCAGGTTATTTTCCCTTTTCAGCGGCATCTGTCCAAGAGCACCGGCGGGGAAACCAGCCGCTGGTACTGGCTGAATCTGGATCCGGAGGCGCTGATCTCCTGCTGGAACCCCGGAGCCGCTCCGGCGGTCGAGGAGCTGCTCCACCGGCAGATGGGGCTGTACGGCATTCTGAAGCCGTCGGAGTATCCCTATCTTGCCGAAATGATCACCCGCATCATCCGGGCGGACGCCGCGGCGGATCCCCTTCCCGAGCACCGGACCGACTATCTGGCGTCCAGCCTGTACCTGCTGCTGCTGGAGCTGTACCGGGTATCCCTGCCGCTGCCCAAGCTGCAGCTCCGCCCCGGAAGGCGGTTCTCCGCCCTGCGTCCCGCCCTGAACGCCATCGACGCCGCCCTGAGCAGCGGAGAGGACTGCTCTGTTGCCGGGCTGGCGCAGCTCTGCGGCATGAGCGAGGCGTCCTTCCGCCGGAATTTTCACGCCGGCGTCGGCCAGTCCCCCGGGGATTACATTGCCTTCTGCCGTCTGCGCCGGGCCCAGAATCAGCTGGTCTTCACCGACCGCTCGGTGCTGGAGATCGCCCTGTCGGTGGGATTCGGGGATCCGTCCGGACTGTACCGGTGCTTCCGATCCCGGTGCGGCCTGTCGCCGCAGGAGTACCGGCGGATGTTCCGGACATGAGCGGGTTCTTTTTTTGCCGCAGATGTGGTATACTGTAGTTGAAACTGAAGCTTTGGAAAGGAAGAGTAATATGACTGAACTTTTACCGAAGGAGATTGTCGGCAATCCGTTTGCCATGCTGGCGGAGCAGTGGGCGCTGGTGACCGTGGAGGACGGCGGAAAGGCCAATCCCATGACCGTCAGCTGGGGCGGTCTGGGCGTCCTCTGGAGCAAGCCGGTGGCCACCATCTATATCCGCCCCCAGCGGTACACCCATCAGCTGCTGGAGCAGGAGGAGCTCTTTACCGTCAGCTTTTACGGCGAGGAGCAGCGGGCTGCGCTGAAGCTCTGCGGAGCCAGATCCGGCCGGGAGCTGGACAAGGCGGCTGCCTGCGGCCTGACCCTGAAGAAGGAGGACGGCTTCTGCTACTATGAGGAGGCGGAGCTGGTGCTCTGCTGCAGAAAGATCTACCGCGACCGCATCCGCCCGGAGGGTTTTCTGGCCGATGATATTGACGGCAACTATCCCGGTAAGGACTACCATGATCTGTATATCGGCGAGATCGTCCGGGTGCTGAAGAAGGACTGATGCGGGAGCTGGTCTATGAGGTAGCCTCAGAGGATGACGGCATGCTGCTGCAGGAGTATCTCAAATGCCGTCACGGCTACTCCCGGCGGCTGGTCATCAAGCTCAAGCAGGGCGGCATGACCGTCAACGGAGAGCACCGCCGGATGGTGGATCCGGTGGCGGCGGGGGACATCATCCGCATCCGGCTGGGGGAGGAGGAGCAGGTCAACCTGATCCCCAATCCCGGGCTGCAGGTGCCGGTTTTATATGAGGATGAGGACATCATCGCCTTCGACAAGCCGGCCAATATGTCGGTGCATCCCTGCACTCTTTACTATGACGATACGCTGGGTAATTTTTTCGCTGCCCGGTTTCAGGAGGAGGGGCTGGTGTTCCGGCCCCTGTACCGGCTGGACCGGGACACCACCGGCATCTGCGTCTCAGCGAAGAACACCCTGGCAGCCGGCCTGCTGATGGGAAAGCTGACCAAGACCTATTATGCGGTGGCGGAGGGGGTGCTGCCCGACGACAGCGGCACCATCGACGCGCCGCTGATCCGGGTGCCCGGCTCGATCATCACCCGGCAGGTGGATCCGGCGGGGCAGCGGGCAGTGACCCATTACCGGGTGCTGCAGCGTTCCGACACCCACACCCTGCTGGCCCTGACGCTGGAAACGGGCCGCACCCATCAGATCCGGGTGCATCTGGCTTATCTGGGCTTTCCGCTGGCGGGGGACACGCTGTACGGCGGCCATACCGACCGGATCGCCCGTCAGGCGCTGCACTGCGGTGAGCTGGAGCTGCCGCCGCTGCCGGGACGTCCGGCCATGACCCTTTCAGCGCCGCTGCCGGAGGATATGAGGGGGCTGTTTGCGTGTCGGTAAGGTGTGCTGAAAGGGCAGCGCATGACACGCAGTGAAGAGTGAATAGTGAAGAGTGAATAGTTGAGGTATTCCGTTCGCTTCGCTCACTTGAATTAAAAGTGCGGTTCGGAAGGTTGCCCGCCTGATTTTACCCTCCTGCGTAATGAAGAATTTTTAGTGATTTAGTGAAGAGTAACGGCAAGTTTTGCTTCCGGTTCTTACGCAGTTTGACCGGGAAGAAATCTTCCGGCTTTCACCAGAACTAAAACACTCTTCACTTCGTTTTAGCTCCAACGCAAAATTTTGGGAAAAGCCCGTCAAGTTTCGTCAGTATTCAAGGGCCGAAGGCCCGATTCACCATAACTATTCACTATTCACTCTTCACTATTCACTTGAAAAGACAACGCCTCCCGCTTAAAAGACAGGAGGTGTTCGTTCATTCCTCCGCCATCGCGGCAGCGGCGGTCAGGGTATCGCCGGTGAGACGGTAGACGGTCCAGTCGTCCATGGGCTCGGCGCCCATGGCGCAGTAGAAGGCGATGGAGGGCTCGTTCCAGTTTAGACAGGCCCACTCCAGCCGTCCGCAGCCCTCTTCCACAGCGGTCTTGGCCAGGGTGGTCAGCAGCGCCTTACCCAGCCCCTTCCCCCGGTATTCCGGCAGGACGAACAGATCCTCCAGATAGATACCGGGCTTGGCCAGAAAGGTCGAGTAGTTGTAAAAGTACAGGGCGAATCCCGCCGGTACGCCGTCATAGCGGGCGATCAGCACCCGGGCGTCCTGACGGTCAAAGAGGGTAGCGGCCAGCTTTTCCTCGGTGGCCTCCACCTGATCCAGCATGTCCTCGTAGCGGGCCAGCTCGGTGATGCAGCGCAGAATGTGGGGGATGTCCTCCCGGACGGCGGGCAGGACGGTGATTTTCGGGTCTCTCATGGCGTTCTCCTTCTGAAAATGGTAAAATTATATCTAGTATAGCACAGCGCTTCGTTTTCGTAAAGCAGCGCAGCAGAAAATTGCAGGATACCGGAGAAAATATGGCTCGATGTGTTGCCATCCGGCGGGAGGTTGTGTTATAATATCCTTAAATATCCACATCTTTGCGGAAAAAGTACGTTCCTTGCCGGATGGGATGCGGCGGGAGCTTTCAGGAGGAAATCATCATGCTGTCTGATATCGAAATTGCACAGAGTGCCAGGATGCTGCCCATCGCCCAGGTGGCGGAAAAGCTGGGGATTGATCAGGACGAGCTGGAGTTCTAC
>JAQXNQ010000263.1 GCA_029098085.1 Oscillospiraceae bacterium | reverse complement strand
CTGGTGCCGCTGATGGGGCTGATCTATCTGGGCGGCGCCCTGGCGGTGATCCTGCCGAGCCTTGACCGGGTGCCCGGGGTGCTGCTGCTGATCGTCCGGGATGCGCTGGAGCCCCGTGCGGCCGCAGGGGGACTGCTGGGCACGCTGACCGGAAAGGCTGTGCGGATAGGCGTCTCCCGGGGCGTCTTCACCAACGAGGCGGGCATGGGCTCCGCCGCCATCATCCACGGAGCCGCCGACGCTTCCTCTCCGGCCGGAGAGGGGCTCTGGGGCATCACCGAGGTGTTTCTGGATACCATAGTCATGTGCACCCTGACGGCGCTGGTGGTGCTGCTGTCCGGTCTGCCCGCAGATACCGACGGCGCAGCCCTGACCGTGGCGGCCTTCTCCCGCTTTCTGGGGAAAGGGGCGGCTTCTTTCGTTGCCCTGTCCACCTTCTTTTTCGCCTTTGCCAGCATGCTCTGCTGGAGCTGCTGCGGCGAGGCAGGACTTCAGTATCTGTCGGTGGGGAAGCGGGGGATTCTTTGCTACCGGATCCTCTTCAGCCTGTCGGCGGCGCTGGGGGCCGTATTCCGGCTGGAAACAGTTTTCCGGCTGTCCGACCTGCTGAATTTTCTCATGGCCCTGCCCAATCTGGCGGCTGTTGTCCTTCTTTCGGGGACGATTGAGCGGGAAACCCGGAGGGCTTCCGACAAAGTGCATAAAAATTCGTCACATATGCCCGATAAAAGAAAGTAAAGCGGCAGTGAGACGCGAAAAACGCCGAGAAACAGAGCATATCGGCTGATATATTCGATTATTCACGGAAAATGCGCGGTGAATCTGTGAAATCGCGCATTTTCCGTCTTGAAGAAACGGAAATAACGTGATATATTTGTTTTTAGCCAATTTACAGATGTTTGCATTTGATGGAAAAATGCAAGAAAATGGAGGACGTTATGAGCGAAAAACCCCGTTCCCTGATTGTGAATGCGGACGTTCTGCCTGAGGTTTTTCTGAAGGTAATCGAAGCAAAGCGTCTGCTCTCCAAGGCCAAGGCCAAGAATTCCTCGGACGCCTGCCGGATGGTGGGCATCTCCCGCAGTGCGTACTACAAATACAAGGACAACGTGCAGGTTTATGAGGATACCACCAACGGTCAGCTCAGCACCCTGTACATGCGCCTGTCGGACGAGCCCGGCGTTCTGTCCCGCGTTCTGCAGCAGCTGTATGAGCTGGGCACCAACATTCTGACCGTCAACCAGAACATCCCGGTGGATACGGTGGCCGTGGTGACCATCAGCATCCAGATCAACCGCGATGAAGTGGACCCCGATGAGATTCTGAAATCCCTTTCCTCCATCTATGGCGTCGTTTCGGTGAAGAGAATATAATAAAGCAGAAACGGCAAGGAAAGGTGTTCAAGATGGTAAAAGTTGCGGTATTGGGGCATGGGACGGTCGGCTCCGGTGTGGTGGAACTGCTGCTGAAAAATAAAAAAAGCATCGAGTCCCGCGCCGGGCAGGAGATCGAGGTCAAGTACATTCTGGATCTCCGCGATTTTCCCGACTCCCCCTATCAGGATAAATTCATCAAGGATTTCAATATCATCCTGCAGGATCCCGAGATCTCCATCGTGGCCGAGGTCATGGGCGGTCTTTCGCCGGCCTTTGATTACGTGCGGTCGCTGCTGGAGAGCGGGAAAAGCGTTGTGACCTCCAACAAGGAGCTGGTGGCTGCCAAGGGCGCCCAGCTGCTGAAAACGGCGAATCAGCACAATGTCAATTTCTTTTTCGAGGCCAGTGTGGGCGGCGGCATTCCCATCATCCGCCCGATGCATCAGTGTCTGGCTGCCAATGAGATCAGCGAGGTAGCCGGTATTCTCAACGGCACCACCAATTTCATTCTGACCAAGATGATCGAGGAGCAGATGCCCTTTGATCAGGCGCTGCAGCTGGCCCAGCAGCTGGGCTATGCCGAGCGGGATCCTTCCGCCGATGTGGAAGGACACGACGCCTGCCGCAAGATCTGCATCCTGGCATCTCTGGCCTTCGGAAAGCATGTCTACCCCCATACGGTGCACACCGAGGGCATTTCCCGACTCAGTCTGGACGATGTGGCCTACGCGGATTCCTTCGACGGGGTCATCAAGCTCATCGGCAGAGCCAGGCGGCTGCCCGGCGGCAAGATCGTCGCGGCGGTCTATCCGGCCATTCTCAGCAAGCACAGCCAGCTGGCCAACATCAACGATGTCTTCAACGGTATCCTGATCCGGGGCGACGCCACCGGCGATGTGGTTTTCTACGGCAGGGGAGCGGGAAAGCTGCCCACCGCCAGCGCGGTGGTGGCGGATATCATCGATATCACCAAGGCCAATTGTACCAGTAAATCTCTCAGCTGGGAGGACTCCTCCGGCGATAACGTGGAAGATTATAAGCTCTCTCCCTCGCGGTTCTATCTGAAGCTGCAGGGAGACCCGGCGGAAGCCCGGAAGCAGATCGCCCGGTGCTTCGGCGATGCGGAATATCTGGCCCGGCCGGGACAGCCCGCAGATGAGCTTGCGTTTGTCACGGAGGAGATGACCGAGCACGAGCTGGATCGCCGTCTGGAGGAGCTTCAGGGCGTTCAGCTGAAGTCCATGATCCGTGTGCTGGACTACTGAGCATGCGCCGTTACGGTGCAGAGCCATGAAATGGAGGCAGTTATGAGACTTATTGTACAAAAATTCGGCGGCACATCCGTTGCCAACAACGAACGGATTTTCAATGTGGCCCGCATCATCACCGATACCTATAAAACCGGCAACAACGTCATCGCCGTGGTTTCCGCCCAGGGCGACACCACCGATGACCTGATCGAAAAGGCCCGCTCCATCAATCCCAACGCCAGCAAGCGGGAGATGGACGCCCTGCTCTCCACCGGCGAGCAGATTTCGGCGGCTCTGCTGGCCATGGCCATCGAATCCATGGGCTACCCGGTCGTTTCACTCAACGGCCGTCAGAGCGGCTTCTATACCGACTCCAATTACTCCCGCGCCCGCATCAAGCGGATTGACACCGAGCGGATGGAACGGGAGCTGGACAAAAAGAACATCATCATCGTCACCGGCTTCCAGGGCATCAACCGCTTCGACGACATCACGACCCTGGGCCGCGGCGGCTCGGATACCAGCGCGGTGGCCATCGCCGCCGCCATGAAGGCAGATCTCTGCCAGATCTTCACCGATGTGGACGGCGTCTACACCGCCGACCCCCGGCTGGTTCCCACGGCGCAGAAGCTGGATGAAATCTCCTTCGACGAGATGCTGGAGCTGGCCTCCTGCGGCGCGCAGGTGCTGCACAACCGCTCGGTGGAGATGGCGAAGAAGTACAACGTAAAACTGGAGGTCTGCTCCAGCCTGAAGCATGTCCCCGGTACAAAAGTCAAAGAGGTGACCAAAATGGAAAAAATGCTGATTAAAGGTGTTGCAAAAGACGACGACGTGGCCCGGATTGCGGTCATCGGCCTGCCCGATAAACCCGGCATTGCGTTCAAGATTTTCTCGATGCTGTCCTCCAGAAAGATCAATGTGGATATCATCCTCCAGTCCATCGGTCGTGACGGCACCAAGGACATTTCCTTCACCGTTCCCCTGGACAGCTGCGACTCCGCTCTGGAGCTGCTGAAGGCGCAGCAGGATATTCTTCGTGCCCACAGCATCGAGGTGGACACCGATGTGACCAAGGTGTCCATCGTCGGCGCTGGTATGCAGTCCAACCCCGGCGTGGCCGCCAAGATGTTCGAGGCCCTCTACGAGGCCAATATCAACATCCAGATGATCTCCACCTCGGAGATCAAGATCTCGGTGCTGATTGCCAAGGATCTGGGCGTCAAGGCCATGAACGCCCTGTCTGAAGCGTTCATCAAATAAGCTCTTTTCCGGCAGCCGCGGGGATCTCCTGCGGCTGCTTTTCTGCACCGAAGGAAGATTGATTTTGCGGCGGCTGTATGGTATAATGATTGCAGCACGTTTTTTGAGGAATTTTATCTGCGCCCCGGCAGCTGCCCCGGCGGCAGATACAGAGGAGGAAGGTTTTATGCCGTACACACAGGGACTTTTCCCCATTGTGCGCAAAGCGAACCTGGCGAAAAATATCTATGATCTGACGATTCTCTGTCCGGAGATTGCCCGGGAGGCTGCCCCGGGGCAGTTTGCCCATGTGAAGGCGGCGGGCTTTCAGCTGCGCCGGCCCATTTCCATCTGCGGCATCGACGGGGAGGCCGGCACCATCCGGCTGGTTTTTGAGATTCGGGGCGACGGCACCGCAGAGCTGGCCAAGCTCAATGAGGGCGGCATGATCGACATCCTGGCTCCCCTGGGTCACGGCTTCACCCTGCTGGAGCCGGGCAAAAAGGCGGTGGTCATCGGCGGCGGCATCGGCGTGCCCCCGCTGCTGCAGACGGCAAAGCATTACGGCACGGACGCCACGGCCATCATCGGCTTCCGCAGCGCCTCCGCCGTCATCCTGAAGGAGGACTTTGAAAGGGCCGGAGTTCGCACCGTTCTCTGCACCGACGATGGCACAGCCGGACGCAAGGGCTTCGTGACGACCGCTCTGGAGGAGCTGCTGCAGAGCGAAACACCGGACATCATCTGCGCCTGCGGCCCCATGCCCATGCTCAAGGCAGTGGCCGCCATGGCAGAGGCAAAGGGAATCCTCTGCGAGGTATCCCTGGAGGAGCGGATGGGCTGCGGCGTCGGCGCCTGTCTGGTCTGCGCCTGCAAAACAAAGAAACACGGCTCGGAGGGCTATTCCCACGTCTGCAAGGATGGCCCCGTCTTCAACAGCAGGGAGGTAGTGTTCTGATGGCGGATCTGTCTGTCAAGGTAGCCGGTGTGGCCTTCAAAAACCCGGTGATTCCGGCTTCGGGAGCCTTTGGCTTCGGTCGGGAATACGAAAAGATGTACCCGCTCTCCACTTTGGGCGGCATTTCGGTCAAGGGCATGACCCTGAATCC
>JAQXNQ010000262.1 GCA_029098085.1 Oscillospiraceae bacterium | reverse complement strand
CATCCCTTGACGCAGTACCGGCAGTCGGTGCAGGGCACCTGCGGAACGGAGGCCAGCACCTGCTGTACCTGCTCCACCACCGCCTGCTCCTCATCGGTCAGGGGCTGGAACTGCTCCATGTAGGACAGGTTGTCCTGCATCTGCTCCAGGGTGGACATGCCGCTGAGCACCGTGATCAGCCCCGGCAGGGACGCCGCGAACCGCACCGCCCAGGAGGCCTGGGAGGCGTCGGGATTGGCCTGCTTCAACAGCCCGGCGATGGACTCCGGCAGACTGGCCAGCGCGCCGCCCTTGACCGGCTCCATGATGATCACAGGCTTGCCGTGCTTCCGGGCTACCTCATAGCAGGCCCGGGACTGGATGGAGGGGCTTTCCCAGTCGGCGTAGTTGATCTGCAGCTGGACAAACTCCGCCTCGGGATGGGCGGTCAGCACCTGATCCAGCACGTCCGCCTTGTCGTGGAAGGAGAAGCCGATGTGACGGATCAGACCCTTTTCCTTCTGCTCACGGACAAAATCCCAGATTCCGTACCGGTCGAAGTACTCGGTGCGGGTGTCGCCCAGATTGTGCAGCAGGTAAAAATCGAAATATCCGGCTCCGGTGCGCTCCAGCGAGGTGTAGAACATGCCCTTCGCTTCTTCGGCGGTGTTGGCGCCCGCCCAGGCCGGCAGCTTGGTGGCCAGCTGGAAGGACTCCCGGGGATACCGGTCCACCAGCGCGGTTTTGACCGCCATCTCGGATTTTCCGCCCAGATAGCCGTAGGCCGTGTCAAAATAGGTAAAACCCTTCTCCATGAACAGGTCGACCATGGCTTTCACCTGCTCCAGATCCACTTCCTCGCCCTTCATGGGCAGCCGCATCAGACCGAAGCCCAGTTTTTTGATCTCTTCTCCCAGATATGCCATATCCATGACTCCTTTCACACCTGAAACGGTGGTCTTTTGCCCATTGTATACCATGGAGTGCCCTCCAAGTCAAGGGGGCGCGGCAAACAGATGAAAAATCCGCCGAACCGGAGCCCCCGTCAGCCGGTGCACGAGGGACTTGCGCAGCAGAAAGCCCTGCTCCCGAAAACGAAAGCAGGGCCGGCGTGTCGATAAGGTGTGCTGAAGGGGCAGTGCGTGACACGCAGTGAATAGTGAAGAGTGAAAAGTGAAGAGTTTCGGAAAACCGCTCCCTTCGGTCGCTCAAAAAATTGGCGCTGTCGATACGAAAAGCCCTGCTCCCGGAAACGAAGCAGGGCCGGTGGATGAAAAGAGCTGCAAAACCGATAAACCAGAATGGTTCTCAATATCCGCCGCGGTTGATGAAGAAGGCTCTGGTGGCCAGTGCGGCGGCAGCCCGGCAGAAGTCCTCCGGGACGATGGGGTCGAAGAGGGCGGGGCCGTCCTTCAGCTGGGGATACTTGGTCTGCGGATACCGCTTGTTGAACCGGCTGATGGCGTTCTGCAGCGGACGTCTGACGGCGTCCTGACCGAACAGCACGACCCGGTCGGGGGCATAGAAGGCCATCAGGCTCTCCAGCACCCACAGATAGGCCTCTTCGATTTCGCTCAGAGCCGCGGCCACGGCCGGATCCTCGGGGTAGAAGGTCTCCTCATGCAGCAGCCGGGTCAGCTCCTGCAGCGAAGAATCGCACTGCGCCAGCAGCTCGGGGCTGGCCTCACTGTACAGCCGCTGGATGGTGCGGGACACCGCAGCCGGCTCCAGCACGCCCAGCCTGCCTTCGGTCAGCCGGTTCAGGGCGGGCCGTCCCAGAGAGCCGCGGTACAGCTCCCGGCCCACGGCGATGGCGCACTCCAGATTGCAGTCCGCCCGCATGACCACCAGATTCACCGGCGGCTGCTCCCCGTCGGGGTGGTAATCGATTGCGGCGACGGCCAGACCGTCGGCCACCGAGCCGAACACCATGGGCAGCTGGATGAACTCGCCCAGCGCCTTCTCCAGCGCACTGTAATCGGCCTGTCCGTATTCGTCCCGGATGACGCCCATCAGCGGATGCCAGGGCTCGGATACGCAGACGCCCAGACCCGCAACGGTGCCGGCCTTCAGGTCATTTTTATAGGATAGCTCGGCGTACATCTCCCGGATGGTGCTGAGCAGCTGCTCGGCCGAGCAGTCCG